>JAOAFA010000017.1 GCA_026416535.1 Deltaproteobacteria bacterium | reverse complement strand
CAGATTATTATCATAAGGTGTCTTATCTCTCACCTCACTTATCTGAATTGTTGAGGATGTATTGATTGCACCTGCCGGGATATTTATCTTTATTCCCTCTGTCTCAACTATTTTACCTGATTCGTTTATCTCTGTTGTAAGTAGAACCTTCTCATATCCGCTGTCAGGGAGAGTATCGGTTATATCAGTCAGATTTTGTGCGTCTGTAAATTCTTGCTGTGTATTCTCATCTGTGCAGGCAGAGAAGAGAAAAACAACCCCCATACTAACTAAAACAAGAATTTTTTTCATAAATTTCTCCTTGTCTGTGGATTATTATTATTGCCAGCATCGATCACCTTATCTTTCTTTATTTAAGTTGTCAAGAAGTCTTTTTTGTGTTTAGGATATGGAAAATTAGCTTTTAATTCGATAGTGTTTAGTTTTAAATTTGGGTTAGTGATTTGTTTTAGACACCAAAAGTGGCCTAGTAAGAAGAATAGAGGAGAAAATAGAGTTGGAAGAGATGACAAAAGTGCACATATCTTGAATAAGAATTAATTATCTCAGTTTGCATGTACAGCCTATGCATTTCGATATACTTCTCAAAGTCCATGGTCGCAGAGGAGTGATCTTGACAGCGTTTCCACTTCCGCTCTCAGGCCATTGGATATCAACCACATCCCAAGCCTGCTTTGATCTATTAAGTGTAAACGGACCAAAATTCCACTCAGGTTTATTTATACCATTTATATATAGTTTTACCCACGCATCAGATGAACCTATTCCTTGGTCATTGAAATAATATACTACTACTCTATATGTCCCTGCCGATGGTGATATAATATTTATATTTTCAGGACCAAAACCCTCAACATCATCGATATCAAGCGTGGGATTATCTTCGATAGCCTTTTGATAATTAGGATCAGATTCATCAGGTTCACACGTGAGGACACATCTACTCCCTCCCTTATAGCAAGCCGGGTCCTTTGTAAGGACAGATTCACCAGCATCATTTGAGCTTATGCAGACGGCATCGACACCATAATTGGGGATACACTCTGGATCACAGGTGTTGCCTGTTGGATTGGAGCAACACTGATCTTTATTGCCTGTATCTATCGGAGATTCTTCTATGTCACCAAGACTATTGGCGTCATCTGAGGTGCATACGTTTTTATACGGTATAGGTATTCCCCAGTCTGGATTTCTGTTGCCTGTATAACAATCACATGGACAGGAGAAGGTACCATCACTTCCTTTAGGCTCATAGGATATGGCCGAGAGATTTATTAAATGAAGGTCTAGATCTGTCAACGGCGTATTCCATCTAAGTTCTATATGCAGCGCCTGAGCGGCATAACCCTTTATAGGACAAAATGACGGGTTACTTTCGAGAAACGTGGCATCTTTTACGATCAGCCTTACTTTGTAATCACCTACGATATCTCCAAAGAACTTAGTTACTTCCTTTCTGGACTCCTTAAAATGTGTATTTCTCCCCATAGCACAGTCGAAACAATAGTCTGATCCCTCAGGGATTATTTCTTTATTATTTTCATCTTTTGCAATATTCCAGATGAATCCTACAATTGGGTCATTATTGGGGTCTATAGAGAATTTTCCTGAAAACTCAATTTCACCTGGTACTGCAAGTTGGACAGGTTGTTTTTCATTACACTCAACCCACTCACCTTTAACTTTGGCATATATTTTTGCTATTGGGGGTTCATTTTTAGGCTGTTCTATTCCCCTGCCCTTTAAGTTAATCTTGGCTTCTCTATTTTCGGGATCATCCGTGTGTATTGTTAGAACGCTCGCGTAATCTCTAATCTCTTGAGGGACAAAGCTTACTGTAACTGTTAGAGAATTACCCGGATTTACAATAATAGGAAGATTCCTCGTATCTGGCTCAGTAATGGAGAAGGACTCTGGTGAATTTGAGAAATCAAACTTAAATATTGAGAGTGGACCGGCACCAGTTCCATTCCAGTTTGACACTACAAAATTCTGTGTTTGGGTAGATTGAACCCACACATTACCAAAGTCAATCTCTCTTTTATCAATGCTCATTTTAGGGAGCATTCCTTCACCACTTATCGGTATCATTAACTCCCTTTTACTAATTGTTTGGGCATTACTTTTTATCAAAAGAAAATATTTATAGATAACAATATCCGCTGGTATAAATGATACTACGACTGCCTCTGGTTTACCATTTGCCACCTTAAGACTTGTCCTATCAACCTTAAATAAATAAGGTGGTGCTGGATTTTTTTTGCCGTCAACAAAGTTGATCTCATTTATTTCCAAATCTCGTGATTTTTGAACCGTATTTAAAATATAAATGGTAACATCCTTCTTAAACAGCTTGGCTACTTTCCCGAATGCAAGCTCGGTTACTTCCTTTGTCTTTGTTTCATCCACTACTTTGATGTCAGGAGATATTGTACTAAGGACTGTCTCATCTTCACAACTGCAACTATATATAGTAAGGATAACACAGATTATGGTGAAATTTTTAAATCTCATAACTTTTCCTCCATGAGGTGAATAAATATTATAATATATGCTTATAAAAAAGTAAAACGTTATGGTCAATCATTTAGTGATAAAACATCCTTGTCGTATTGGGGCATATGTAAGGGGCATTCCTGACCTCTTATTCAAAAAACACTTCAGCATCTCATAAAGTAAATAAAATTTAGATCGCTTAATTTTGATTCCCAAGGTGTAATACCGAATGAACTTGGATTACATCCTTTGATATGCTTTTTAAGATAAATCCCTATTCTAATGTTTATATCTAATAGCCGGCGAAGAGTAGGTGATAAGATAGTATGAACCAGAACAACTAACAAGTGTCTATCCCGTGGAAATAAGTTCGAAATTAAAATCTTGTATTTTTAATTTGCACCAAAAAATGATTAATATCTCGATAGCCAATTATTGTAGAAGCTTTATTTAAGGGAGAAATAGCTGAAATTGTAAAGAGTCAACATGAAGGGATGATCCCATCATAAAATTAGAGGAGCCAACTTAATCTCCTGGGGATTGCAGATTAATATAGGACAAAGGGTATGAAAGGAAAGGTATGGGACGAAAACATCTCCTCAATTGGAAGTAAAAAGTATGAGATCATGGCACAATAACAAAACACTTGGAATCTTATAATTATTTGACATTTAGGGTTTGTTGTAATAGATAAGTCTTCCCTTTATATGATATTTAAGGAGGTTTTGTTGTGAACCGAGAAGAAAAAAGGTGTAAAATCCAAGGATGCAAAAGACCTTATCGTGCAAAGGGGTATTGCAACACTCATTACAAAAGCTGGAGAAGAGGGGAGTTGCCAAAGAAGAGATTTGACTGGTGTATTAAACCAGAATGCAAAAACAGGGCAGTATACGGCAAGGTTTGCCCTGATCATTATAAAGGATTGAAAAAGAAAAGTAGCAATACAGTTTCATAAAATATAACCTTGATTTATGGGAGAATTGAACATGACAGGCAAAGAGATAATAGATATGACAGAAGAATACGGTGCGCACAATTACCATCCCCTACCTGTGGTATTGACCAGAGGTAAAGGGGTTTGGGTGTGGGATAGCGAAGGTAAAAAATACATTGATATGTTGAGCTGTTATTCGGCATTAAACCATGGTCATAGGCATCCCAGATTAATAAAAGCAGTTAAAGATCAGATTAAGAAGATAACCCTTACTTCTCGGGCTTTCTATAACGAGCAATTAGGACCTTTATGTAAAGAACTGGCGGAGCTCTGTAATATGGAGATGGTTCTACCGATGAACTCGGGTGCCGAGGCAGTCGAGACGGCTATCAAGATAGCTCGTAAGTGGGGTTATAAGAAAAAGGGGATAAGCCATTATGAGGCTGAAATCATTGTTTGTGAAAATAACTTTCATGGCAGGACTACGACGATAGTGTCATTCTCTACAGAGCCTCTTTATAGAGATGAATTTGGGCCTTTTACACCGGGCTTTAAGATAATTCCATTTGGTGATATAGACGCCTTAGAAAAGGCAATAACTCCAAATACTGTTGCATTCCTTGTAGAGCCGATCCAGGGTGAGGCTGGAATTAATGTCCCTCCTGATGGTTTTTTGAAAAAGGCTTATGATATATGTAAAAAAAATAATGTCCTGTTAATGTTTGATGAGATCCAGACAGGTCTTGGACGGACAGGTAAGCTCTTTGCTTATCAATATGAGGACGGTGTTAGACCTGATGTATTAATATTAGGTAAAGCCTTGGGTGGTGGTATATATCCCATCTCTGCCGTGGTCTCAAGTAAAGATATATTGGGGCTTTTTACTTGGGGTGAGCATGGCTCTACCTTTGGAGGTAATCCACTAGCTGCATATATTGCACGGGTGGCATTAAAAGTATTGGTTGAGGAGGGATTAATTCAAAATTCTTATGAGATGGGCAATTATTTCATAGAGCAATTAAGAAAGATCAAGTCACAACATATTAAGGAGATCCGAGGTAGAGGATTGCTTATCGGGCTTGAATTGTATAAAGAGGCTGGTGGGGCAAGGAGATTCTGCGAGGCACTTATGAATGAGGGATTGTTGTGTAAAGAGACACACGACCATGTTATTAGATTTGCACCCCCGCTAAACATCAAGAAGCGAGAGATAAATTTTGCCATTAAGAAGATTGAAAAAGTATTTAAGGAATTGGATTAAAAGAATATTCTAATATAATTAAACCTCAATTTTTAAGCGAACCCCTCCCTTGCAATTTTTTGTGAATTATTATAGATTAAGCTTTCTGTTTGATGAGTTCGATTAAGTTGCATAAAGGAGTCTGGTTATGACAAAGAAAGAGATTAAATTCCTTACGGATGCTCAGCTTTTATCTGAGATAGAACGATGTGAATTTTGCGAAGAGAAGCCCTGCAAAGAAGCCTGTCCAGCAGATTGTTCACCTGCTGATTTCATTATGGCTGTAAGGAAGTTTCACCCTTCTGATTTTGAGCGGGCTGCTGCACTTATATATTCTGCGAATCCTCTTGGTGGGATATGTGGGGCTGTATGTCCTGATAGGCATTGTATGGCAGCTTGTTCAAGGAAAACATTTGATAATCCAATAAATATCCCTGCGGTCCAGGCAACTATTATTGAGAAGGCAAAAGAGATGAAGGTCTTACCACGATTTAATGTCTCAGAACCGAATTCATTTTCGGTAGCGGTTATCGGTGGTGGTCCTGCAGGGCTTGGTGCTGCATCTGCACTTGTTCAAATGGGATATGAAGTCACTATCTTCGAGGAATCAGACAGACTTGGCGGGATGTGTAATCTTATCCCTGATACACGGCTAGATAAATCAGTCTTAAAGTCTGATATTGAATTTCTCCTTTCCTTAGGTAATATAAACGTTAAAGCTAATAAAAGAATTGAGAATGCCGAATCACTTCTTGATGAATATGATGCAGTGCTTGTGGCGGTTGGACTTAGTAAGCCTTTTACTCTTAAAATCACTGGTTCTGAGCATACAATAGATTGGATTACTTATCTCAGAGATTACAAGCAAATGAAAATCAAAGGAAAGAATGTTGCAATTATTGGAGGTGGGGCGGTTGCTGTTGATTGTGCTATTGTTGCAAAGGAGAGTGGTGCAGAGACAGTAGAGCTTTTTGCACTTGAAAAGTTATCGGAATTGCCAATCACGAAAAAGGAGTTTGAGGAACTGATTGAGTATAATATTCATATTTCCTTCAGAACTAGAGTTAGGTCTGTAAAAAAACATAAGAACAGGCTATTACTTGAGACACTAAAGGTATTCTTGAAAGAGGACACAAAATTCCATCCATCTCTAGTAAGAGATGTAGGAGGTACAGAGCAGACAAGAAATGAATTTGATTTTCTTGTCCAGGCTATCGGTGCTAGAGGTGCTTTCAACAGGATTGAGAAGAAGGGTGTATTCTATGCAGGGGATTTTGTAAATGGCCCTACGACGGTTGTGGAGGCAGTTGCGAGTGGGAAAAACGCAGCCACCAGGATTGATGCCTTCCTCAAAAGAGAGAGACAGCCAAAGATTAAAAGGGATTTTAAGAGTGTTTATATTTTAAAGGGTTTTGTAAAGACACCAGTTCCACTTAATACTAAATTTTTTGGGCAGGATATTATTTCTCCATTTATATTGTCTGCTGCACCACCATCCGACGGCTATGATCAGATGAAAAAGGCATATGAGGCTGGTTGGGCAGGTGGGGTGATGAAGACCACATTTGATAATGTACCAATCCACATCCCATCAGAATATATGTTTGCATTTTCAAAATCAACTTATGCAAACTGTGACAATGTCTCAGCACATCCACTTGAAAGGGTTGCAAAAGAGGCTGAAAGACTGGTCAGGGAATTTCCAGACAGACTCACAATCGTCTCAACAGGAGGACCTGTTACGGGTAATGATGAGGAGGATAGTAAGGTATGGCAATCAAACACACGAAAACTTGAAAGCGTGGGTGTTAAAGGGATTGAATATAGTCTCAGTTGTCCACAGGGGGGAGACGGTACTAAGGGAGATATTGTTTCTCAGAACCCTGAACTTACGGCAAAGATCGTTGATTGGGTTATGCAAGTCTCTGATCCTAATATCCCCAAATTGTTTAAATTAACAGCAGCGGTTACATCTATTTATCCGATTGTGAAAGCCATAAAAGATGTATTTGATAGGTTCCCAGAAAAAAAGGCAGGGATTACTCTTGCAAATACATTTCCTACTCTTGCATTTAGAAAGGGTAATAAGAAAAGATGGGAAGAGGGTATAATTGTGGGTATGAGCGGTGAGGGTATACTCCCCATAAGTTATCTTACCCTTGCCAATGTCTCAAAGATGAGTGTTGAGGTGTCAGGGAACGGTGGACCAATGGACTATAAGGCTGCGGCAGATTTCCTTGCACTTGGGGTTAATACTGTTCAGTTTTGTACTATTGTTATGAAGTATGGATATGGGATTATCAATGACTTGATGATGGGTGTTAGTTATCTTATGAAGGACAGGGGATTTAGCTCAGTCCTTGAATTGAGAGGTGCCGCACTCCCACAACCAATAACTCCGTTTATGGAACTCTCTTCTGTTAAAAAGATTTCGCAGGTCAAAGATTATCTGTGTCAGCACTGCGGTAACTGCACAAGGTGTCCATATCTTGCGATAAAACTGAACAGAAAGAGGATACCTGAGACAGACCCGTCAAGATGTATTGGTTGCTCAATATGTGTTCAGAAGTGCTTCGCAGGTGCCCTTTATATGAGGGATAGGACTGAAAGAGAATTGAAGATGCTTTCTGAAAAATAAGAAAAGGAGAAATATATGTCAATACTTATAAAAAACGGCACAGTAATTACGCTGGGTAAAGAAAATAGAGTTCTTAAAAATCATTCTGTTCTTATTGAGGGGAGCAGGATTTCTAAGATTGGGCCGTCAAAGTCTTTTAATGGCAAGTTCAAGACAGTCATAGATGCAGAGAATAAGGTTGTGATGCCTGGTTTTATTAATAATCATATGCACTTTTATTCTACTATGGTGAGGGGGCTCGGGAAGGCTAGACCATCGAAGGATTTTACAGAGGTACTCAAAAATCTATGGTGGAGGCTTGATAAAAAGCTGACTCTTCAAGATGTATATTACTCAGCACTCATAATGATGATAAATGCAATAAAGCATGGAACTACAACACTTATTGACCATCATGCAAGCCCATTTGCAATAAGGGGTTCTCTCTTTGAGATTGCAAAGGCGTCCGCTGTTGTAGGACTCAGGGTCTCATGTTGTTATGAGGTTTCCGACAGGGACGGGAAAAAGATTCGGGATGAAGGGATGTCAGAGAATAAGGAGTTTATTGAGTGGTCAAATAAGGAAAACTCGGAATTTGTCAAAGCGATGTTTGGGCTTCACGCATCATTTACAGTGAGTGATGATACTCTGAAGATTTCATCTGAAATTGGTAACGGCCTTGGTGCAGGATTTCACATTCACTGTGCAGAGGCATTATCGGATGAAGATCATGCTGAAAAGAGCTTTGGGATGAGAGTAGTTGAGAGACTTAGTAGATTTGGGATTGTCAACTATAAGAGCGTACTTGCTCATTGCGTTCATATAAATTGGAAGGAGATGGATATAATCTCAAAGAATAGGGCGTTTGTCGCTCACAACCCGCAATCCAATTTAAATAACGCTGTTGGGATCGCTGATGTCGTAGGAATGAATAAGAGAGGTATAAAGGTCTTGCTCGGGACGGATGCAATGACTGTAAACATGTTGGAAGAGTTAAGAGTGGCGCTCTGGGCCCAGCATTTGAAACAAGATAATCCGAGTGCAGGCTTTGTGGAAATTGCAAGTACGCTTCTTTATAATAATCCTGAGTTTGCATCTAATCATTTCGGTATAAGACTCGGTGAGATATCTGAAGGTGCTGCTGCTGATATAATTTTGATTGATTATATCCCGCCAACTCAATTTGATGAAAGTACTGTTCTAGGACATATTATCTATGGTATTTCGCAAGAGGTAGTGGATACAACCATAGTAGGGGGAAGGATTTTGATGAAAGATAAAAAGCTAAAAATTGATGTTGATGAGGAAGAGGTATGTAAAAAGTCAAGGGAGCTTGCAAAGAAACTCTGGGACAGATTTTAGGACAAAGTGAACGGCAATAAAAAAATAAGGCTTGATGACCTGTTGCTGCTGCATGGGATCGCGAAGGATAAGAAAGAGGCTCAATCGCTTATTATGTCAGGAAAAATTCAGGTCAACGAAGAGACAGTCAGAGTTCCTCATTCCCGTTTTGATAACTCTGTACGGTTAAATATTAGAGAGGAGAAATATGTCTCACGAGGTGGGATAAAACTTGAAGGTGCCCTCTCTGATTTTGGAATTGATGTTAGAGGATTTGTTTGTGCCGATATAGGGATCTCAACAGGGGGATTTACTGATTGCCTTCTAAAGAAAGGAGCGGCCAAAGTTTATGGGTTTGATGTAGGTTACGGAGTTCTAAACTATTCACTGAGAAATGATAGCAGGGTGATTCTGTTCGAAAGGTGCAATTTCAGAAAATTTGATGTCTCTGTTATCAGTGAAAAAGTAGATTTAATTGTGATGGATGTCTCATTCATATCAGTCAAAAAAATAATTCCAAATGCTGTAGAGATTCTAAAACATAGAGGGCTGATGTTGATTTTAATAAAACCACAGTTCGAAGTACCAAGAAACAAGGTAAAAAAAGGTGGTATCGTAGATGACATGCGGATAGTGGAAAATGTACTATTTGATATTAAGGAGTTTTTGACATCACTTGGATTTGAAATCCTGGGAATAAAGCCCGCAAGAATAAAGGGGGAGAGAGGAAATCAGGAATATTTTATATTTGCACGTATGAACAATTTGTAACAATATCAATGTCAGGGACTTTTGGTTTTTTGTATATTTGTTGGTTGTTGCCTGTGAATTTGTAATCATACATCAAAAGTCTGTAGTTTTATTTTATTGCCAATGATTAAGTTTTGTGTAATATGAAAATATCTATTTAACTATAGGAGGAACTTATGAAAAGGTTTGTTTTCTTTATCTCTTTGATGTCGGTTAGCTTACTTGTATTTGCTAAAGAACCTGTAAAGGTAAATCACAAAGAATTATATTCATATTTTTCCATGGATTTTAATTTACCGACTAAAACCTATTATAATGGGAGTTCTGAGGCAATGCCTGCTGGTCTTGAAAGAGAGTACAATGAGAGTTTCTACTGCCTGGGGTTGACATATGGGTTGCTAGAAAAATTAAATTTTGATTTTGGATTTAGAGTTTGGCATGCTAATAGAAAAGTCGCTTCCAAAGAAGACCAAATGACTAAGTACTATATTGATGAACCCTTTCTGAGGAGTCCTATAGAGAAGACGAGGCTTTTGGATTTTGAGGTAGGATTTAGGCTTATAGTGAAGGAGTACTTCTTCAGACATTCAGTGGCTGCATCTATCTTTATACCTACATCAAATAAGTATGATCCAGAACCATATAATATTGGTGATGGCAGGTTCTTTTTAAGATTTAGATACTTATTCGAAAAGGAGTTTAATTCGCACTTGGTTTTTGGTAGCACTGGTTTTGCTTTTTATGATGAGAGACCGGAAAACCAGTATCTGCTGGAACTAAACTACGCATATAAGGTAATGGAGGTTCTCTATGCCGGAATAGGAGTCGGTATAAGTCTACCTCTTTCAATGGATGATAACACTAACCCCTTTGAGACAATTCCACAAGATTCAGGGTCAATTAACATAATTCCGAGGGTGGGTTATTCACCAATCAAAAATCTTAACCTAGAATTTAGGTATGGTTATACAGTAGCAGGATATAATACCTATTTGTTTAACATGCTTAGTTTTAATGTATCCTATTTATATTAATAATTTGGGTGACTATCACTCTATCTTGAAGATGGCTTTTTTTTATGGTATTAGTATATATTAAGTATTGAGATGAACTGGCTAAGATGTATAAAATAATTATTGAAGATGATGAAGGTAGAATAACTCAGGTTCCATTAAAGTGGCCTGAGATCACTATTGGTAGAAAAGAGGGTAATGTAATTAGATTAACGGAGAGAAATGTCTCGAGGTATCATGCCAAGATAGTTAAAGATAGCCAAGGTATCTACATTGAGGATTTGGATAGTTATAACGGTGTTAAGATTAATGGGGACCGAATACATGGCCGTTCTTTCATTAAAGACGGTGATATAATTCACATTGGTGATTATAAGATAATCTTAAAATTTGAGCAAGATAGAGACGAAATAACACAGGAACTCCCTCCATCTGTCCAGAGGAAATTGGAGACGACATTCCAATATGCGCCCACACCAGTAGAGCAACCTCAATCAGATAAGGTTGAAGAGATTACCCCTGTAAAGAAGGTACTGGAGCCTTATTATGAAACAACTGCTGTAGTCAGACCCCCTAATATACAATTTGCTGTTCAACAACAGGCTCAGGTGATTCCAAATAGCACGGCGAGACTCGTGCTCTTTTCAGGTCATCTACCTTCTCAAGAATTTGTATTAAATAAAACTGTAATGAAAATAGGGAGAACAGAGGAGAATGATATTGTTCTAGATCACAAGTCTATATCAAGAGAACATGCACAGATAATCTATGAGAACAATGTTTTTAAAATCTTAGATATGAAGAGTGCCAATGGGGTTCTTGTCAATGGGGAGCAGTATGCTAAGACTGAGTTGAAGAATGGAGATATCATAGAATTAGGGCATCTAAAGTTGAAATTCATCGATGAAAAATCTTCGCAGGTTTACCAGGAGACTGCCGTTGTTAGGCTCCCAAAGAAACCGAAAGGGAAAGTAGAAAAGAGAGAAGCTGTTTATGATGAGTTTGCAAAGACAGAGCCTGTAAAACTAACAAAAAAGCCTATAGCTCTTATTGCCGTGGGTATATCTATTGCAGCTGTTGTGGTGGTTGCGTTCATATTTCTTTTTACAAGAGGTGTTCCAAGAGATAATTTAGCTAACAAAAGTAGCGCCTATCAAAAGGGGCTTGAAGAAGTTCAGAGACATATGTTGTCTGCGAATTGGGGAGAGGCTAAAAATCAGTTGTCAGTCCTTGCTGGTCAATATCCCAATGACGAGGAGATTAAAAGGCTTTTAAGCAAGGTAACAATGGAGGAGAAAACGAAGGAGAATTATGATAAGGCCATGGCATCATTATCGCTCAAGAATTGGGATGATGCATGGAGAAGATTGAATTCAATAGATAAAGATAGTTATTACTACAAATTGGCGATAAAGGAGATGTCGTCCCTTAAGGCTAACTACATAGATTATCACTTAAAGCAGGGGATGGCTTTTGCAAAAGAGAAAAAAAAGAACTTAGCTATTTCTGAATTCAATTTGGTGCTTGAGCTTGATCCTGGTAATGAGGTAGCGTTAAGGGAAAAGGCAAAACTTACAGGAGAAACAAAAGAAGTGGATCAGCAGATTGCTATGCAGCAGAAAGGACCTCAAAGTGTAAAGGAAGTTATTAAAGAGGAAAAGAGGGAATCAGTCAAAGTTGAAGAAAGGGAAGAATCCTCAAGTTCTCAAAAGCAGAAGGCGGCCATAGCTGAGAAATTGACTCCACAAAAACAAAAGCAAAAAGAGGAGCCACAAGAACAGCCTCCTTCATCATCTGAGCCCACGGCTGAAGATTATACGGCTGAGGGGAATAAACTCCTTATGAAAAATAGGATTGCAGAGGCCATAGCCAATTATCAAAAGGCCATTAAATTGAAACCTAATTTAGCCGCTGCACATCGCTCGTTGGGGGTTGCGTACACCAAGATAGGACAAGTAGATAAGGCGGCCAAGGAATATGAAACATATCTCAAACTCCAGCCAGATGCCCCTGATGCAAATCAGGTAAGACAGATTCTTGAGCAGTATTATAAAAGCAAAGGTCAATAAATTATTTGCAGCACCTAAATCCTACATATTTATTTGAAGTAAGATTACTCCTCTCCACTGTTTTTGAACATTCAGAGCACCCGTTTGGGAAAAGGGTGTTACAACCGGCATATCCACCTATTGTGTAGAAAACGTTTTTATCATCAGAATTTGATTCAATCCATTCTTCGACATTACCTGACATGTCGAATACGCCATAAGTTGACTTGCACTTAATATATGAGCCAGTTACAGTGACATCTTTTCTTCTTTGGTAGAAGTCATTACACATATCATTATTATAACTCTCCCCATAAGGATACTTATACTTCGGGTTATTACCTGTACATGCAATTATGTACTCCTCTTTTGTACAGAGTCTTTTACCAGATAGAAGACATACGGTTTTTGCTTGGTTGTATGTGATAAATCTTGATGGTAATATTCCTTCTATTGAACAGGTAAATAGCTTTTCTGAAGGGGGATTGGTATTGATGTCTACATTGTCAGGGAAGCTATCAGGGTAATTGTCACCATATTGCCCCAAGATGTCAGTGGAACAGTCTGGTTTGAGGGAGACTGCTGCCTCATATTTATCAATACAGAATCCCTCTATTTCAACCATATCATTTGGACAGCAGAGGCTCCTATTACAACTAAAACCAATATCACACTGTTTAGTTATATACCTAAGAAATCCGTGGGTATCTTCTTCACAAATTTTGTATGTTTTGGAATCCACGCATAGTTTATCACCTCTGACACACTCGTCTTTTCCACACTGTCCATTCCTACATTCATCTCCTGGGTTACATGGATGAAATACATTTTTTAAACATATCCTGTCTCTGCTTGTATTGATACATTCTAAATATCCATCTTCATTACACACTCGCTTGCCTTCGTCTTCGCATTCTGGTTGGCAAATATCAAAGTCTATTTCATCAGTGGTTGTTTCATAGTCGGCAAATAGTTGAATGTCCTCTTTTTGTAATTCATCTGCAGCATCTTTATGAATATCAGTATCATGGCTAATATCTGTGAGTATAACAATATCTATGTTCTCATAGAGCCCAACACAACTCCCATTTCTGCAGACCTTGTCTCCTTTGCAATCTGTGTCAAATTTACAAGGGGATGATTCCGGAGAACAATGAAAGAGGGTGAGCATTGGTATAAATGAAATTATAGTTTTAATTCCATGAATTTTCATATTATAAAATTATATCTTAAACATCAGCCCGAGTCAAAACAGTTTATTTTTTTCTATAGTTTTTTATAAGTTTCTTTAGTTCATTTTCTGGCATCGAAAATGTATGTTCCTCTGTTGGGAATTTTTTATTTTTAACATCGCTTATGTACTCCTCTACTGAGTTTTTTATTATTGTATCTAAGTTTGAATATCTTTTCAGGAACTTGAAGTTTCCCCCTAATCCGAGCATATCATGGATTACGAGTACCTGTCCATCACAATCAGGTCCTGCACCAATTCCAATTACTGGAATCTTTAGTCTATGTGATATTATAGAGGCAACCTCTTTTGGAACCATCTCAAGAACAAGCATAATTGCACCGGCCCTCTCTATGTTTTCAGCATTTTTTATGATCTCCTTTGCTTTCTCGTAAGATTTGCCCTGAACCACATATCCGCCCTGAAGTGAAGCGCTCTGTGGTGTTAGACCGAGATGACCCACAACGGGTATCCCTGCGTTAGTCATCCTTTCTATTGTCTCAAAAAAGGTGCCCTCTAACTTTACGGCATCTGCCATCCCCTCTTTTATAAATCTTGCGGCGTTTTTTATAGCTTCTTCTACGCTTATTTGATAACTCATAAAAGGCATGTCTCCGATTACAAAGGCACTTTTTACTGCGCGTGTCACTATCTTAGTGTGGTAGATCATCTCATCCATTGTCACAGGGCGTGTATCCGGGTATCCTAATACTACATTAGATACAGAGTCCCCAACAAGTATAGTTTCTATCCCAGCCTCATCAATGAGCTTGGCTATTGGATAATCATAAGCTGTAAGCATAGCTATTTTTTCTCCTGTTCTTTTCATCTCCATCAGGTGACTGATTGTTATCTTTTTTCTCATTTTTCCTCCCTTGTGATTAACTTGACGTTCCTATAGCCGTATATGACATAGATTAGTAACCCGATGAGTAACCATATAGCAAATCTGATGTATGTTATTTTGGGTAATCCTAGCATAAGGTATATACAACTTAGAATTCCGAGTATTGGAATAAGGGGGAAGAAAGGAGTTTTAAATCCGCCTTGTCTGTTGGGCTCTTTTATCCTTAATATAATGACCCCAAGGCATACAATAATAAAGGCAAAAAGCGTTCCTATATTCGTCAAGTCAACCATTTCATCAATATTTGTAAATGCGGAAAAGAAGGCCACAAAAACCCCAGTTAATATTGTTGTGACATACGGAGTTCTGAATCTCTTGTGAACCTTTGCAAAGGAGCGCGGGAGCAATCCGTCGCGCGCCATTGAGAAAAATATCCTTGGTTGGCCAAGCTGAAAGACAAGAAGGACAGCTGTATGAGCCACAATTGAGCCAAATGATATTATACCTGCAATCCAGTTTAGTCTATGATAATTCATCGCTACTGTCAGTGGTTCGGCTTTGTTAGACTGTGTGAATACGGAAAGCGGGACCATTCCTGTCAACACAGCCGCAACCAGAATATATATGATTGTGCATATTATAAGGGATCCAATTATCCCAATCGGGAGATTGCGGGCGGGGTTTACTGTCTCCTCTGCAGCTGTTGAGACAGCATCAAAGCCTATGTATGCGAAGAAAACGATGGCAGCGCCTGCATGAATACCAGCCCATCCATTTGGGGCAAATGGCGTCCAGTTTTCAGGTCTTACATAAAAGAGTCCGACTACGATAAACAGTCCAAGGACAAGTAGTTTAACACCGACCATTACCGCATTAAAATATGAAGACTCCTTTATTCCGATGACGAGTATCACCGTTATTAAAAGCACAATCATTACGGCTGGCAAATTAAATATTATTGGGAGTGAGAATATCCTGGGAGAATCTATAACAGCATTGCGTGCATGTTGGAAAGAACTGAGTATAAAGTCTAATGTCTGACCTGATGAGAGTTGTTCACTTATGTACTCTGCTGCCTTTGGATACAGCGTTTTTACCTCTTCCATGCTGTTTCCTCCTGCGAGCAAAGATGCAGCTTCATAGATTCTACTACCTGAAAAGGCACTCCTATAATCAGTGGTTAGCCATTCTGGAATTTTAACACCCAATCCTGACATTAATTCCTTAAAATAACCAGACCAAGAGATGGCAACAGCTACGTTCCCAACTGCATACTCGATAATTAGGTCCCAACCTATGATCCATGCCACTACTTGTCCCAATGTAGCATATGCATAGGTATAAGCAGATCCTGATATTGGCACCATGGATGCAAGTTCTGCATAGCATAGTGCTGCAAATCCACAGGCAATTGCAGTCAAAATAAATGAGATGATAAGCGCCGGACCGGCACCGGGCCTTACTATGTCTCCCACAGCTGCTGTCCCAACAGTGGCAAAGATGCCAGCTCCTACTATCGCCCCTATGCCTAAGAGGATGAGGTCCGAGGCATTAAGGACTCTTTTAAGTGACCTTTCTGAATTTTCCGATTCGGATATAATCTTGTCAATAGGCTTTCTATAGAAGACATCTTTTATAAAAGACATTAGAGACACCTATTTTTTTCATATTTTAGTTTCAATTCCTTTGCCGCTTTTACCTCATCAGCTCTTAGTATCGGAGAGAGTGTAGGAGTATTCTTTACAATATCGGGATTTTCTTCAGATTCTCTGGCAATAGCTATCATTGCATCAATAAATCTGTCCAACGAATCTTTGCTCTCTGATTCTGTTGGTTCAATCATGATAGCCCCATGAACTACGAGAGGAAAGTAAATAGTTGGGGGATGAAATCCGTAGTCTATTAATCTCTTTGCAATATCCATAGTAGTTATGCCTTTTTCGTTTTGCTTCTTGTCCGTAAATACGCACTCGTGCATTGAAGGAGTCTCATATGGAAGATGGTAGTAATTTGAAAGCCTCTTCCTTATGTAATTCGAATTCAGAACAGCGTATTCAGTTGCCTTTTTTAACCCCTCTGCACCCATGGCTCTAATGTAAGAATAGGCTCTAACTATAATCCCAAAATTCCCATAAAATGCCTTTACCTGACCAACGCTCTTGGGTTTATCATACACGAGTACATATTTATTTCCGATTTTTTCAACTAATGGCACAGGTAGATAGTCAACAAGTCTTCTCGAAACACCTACTGGTCCTGAACCAGGCCCACCGCCACCGTGAGGAGTGGAAAAAGATTTATGGAGATTGTATTGGAGGACATCTACACCCATATCGCCTGGCTTGGCTATTCCTATAAGTGAATTCATATTGGCACCATCACAGTAAAGGAGGGCGTCTTTCGAGTGTAATATCTCTGCAATCTCTGCAATCTCTTTTTCAAAAATCCCGAGTGTATTAGGATTAGTTACCATTAATGCAGCTACATCTTCGTCTATGTGTTTTAGTAATTCCTCTTTTGTAAGATATCCAGCTGATGAAGATTTGACTTGAACAACCTCATAGCCATTCAAGGTACAAGAGGCTGGATTAGTTCCATGTGCAGTATCAGGAATTAATACCTTTTTTCGAGGGTTCCCTTTGTCTAAATGGTATTTCCTTACCATCATGAGCCCCGTGTATTCTCCATGTGCTCCTGCTGATGGAATTAGCGTTACTCTCTCAAAACCACCTATCTCAGAAAGGTATCTCTCCATTTCATAGATTATTCTAAGAACACCTTGCATTAAATCTTCGGGCGTGTATGGATGGATAGAGGAAAAACCATTCAATCTTGCAGCATATTCATTAAATTTTGGATTGTATTTCATGGTGCAACTACCCAACGGATACATACCAGTATCTACACCATAGTTCCATTGGGATAGACGAGTATAGTGTCTTACAACACTTACTTCATCTAATTCAGGGATATGTGGTTCATCTGTTCGTAAATACTTTTTGTCTATTTTTACACCTTCAGTGTCTACGCCCTTTTTGTCCAGACAATGCTCAATTTCAAAGAGAAGCGGTTCGTTTGTGGAAACACCAACTCTTCTAAGTCTCATCAAAGTTCCTCCTTTGAAAGACGAGAACTTTTTAACATATCGCCTAAATTTGAGCAAACAAATTTTGTAACTTGACAAACACTTAGTGTTATACATTATCTTTTTAGTGAGAGCCTTGTAGTCTATTAACAATGGCATGTGGTTAGCTGCTGATTCAATACGGGTTAATTATCTTACGCCCTTATCTTTTCCTCTCTGATGAGAGTTTAGTATTTGGGTATATGCCAGTAGATTTCATTCACAATAGATGGGGAGGTTTTTTAATGTTATAGCCACGTAGTAAGAGACTAACTTGGTGCACAACATGTTTTTTGTTTACTTATTACTCAAATGGTAATATAAAATTATGCCTCTTTTTAAGGAGACAATAAAGATGTGTGGAATCTTTGGAGTTTGTGGTTATGAAGAGGCGGCATTAAGCTGTATCCACGGATTGTATTATTTACAACATAGAGGAGAGAAGCAGTGGGGTATTTGTACTACATCTGCAAATGAGCACGAAAAATTCAACCTAATAAAAAAGATGGGGAGGGTAGAAGCTACAGAATATGACATTGTAAGACTTAAAGGCAATATAGCAATTGGACATGTAAGATATCCGACAGCGGGGCCGGCAGATCTTGACAATGCACAACCTCATATAGTTTTGGATCCCCCTCTTATGTACTGTGCAAATGGAGATATTGTAAATTACACGGATATTAGGAAGAGACTTGAGAAGAAAGGGGTGTATTTTGCAAGTCGTAATGACGGTGAGCTTGAGGCTAAATATCTGGCATATCTCATACAGCATGGAAAAGATCCGGTTGACGCAATTGTTCAGCTGATGAACGATGTTGAAGGGGCGTTCTCATCAATTCTAGTTTATAAAGGGAAGATGTACGCATTTAGGGATAAGATGGGGATTAGACCTATTGTCTATGGAATGAGAAAGAAAAATGGATATACCTCATGGATAGTAAGCTCCGAGACATGTGGGCTAGATGTAATTAAGGCAAGATTTGTAAGGGAGATTAAACCAGCTGAGATAGTAATTTTTTCTCCAAATAAAGAGCCAAAGTCACTAGATGCTTCCAAAAGTATTAGAAATTCAGTAAAACACTATTCTCATTGTGTATTCGAATGTATATACTTTGCAAGACCAGAAAGCTGTATATTTAATCTCTCGGTTTATGACTTTAGAAAGCTTTTGGGTATCTACCTTGCAAGGCAATTAGGTGAGTTGAGAGCAGAAAATTCTATTGTAGGTTCCGTTCCTGACTCCAGCAATGTAGCTGCCCTTGGTTTTCATCAGGAATCAAAAGTTCCATTTGAATTTATGTTAATTAGGCACCACTCAACGGGGAGGACTTTTATCGCATCGAAGGATGAGAGAGAAGAAAAGGCCAGACTCAAATACAATCCAGTTAGAACAGTCATTAAAGATAAAAATGTTTATGTGGTGGATGACTCGATTGTAAGAGGGACAACATCGCGTAAGATTGTAAGGATGCTAAAAAATGCGGGGGCAAAGACTGTGAATCTTTGTATCTCTTCTCCTCCTATAAGATTTCCATGTTTTTATGGTATTGATACACCAACTAAGGCAGAACTAATTGCCTCCAGCGAAAGGTTGTTTGATGAAAAAAAGATACAGGGCTTTGTTGAAGCAGACCATTTGGAATATCTCACAATTGAAAATTTAAAAAATGTGATTAGAGATTGTGGCCAAAATCCTGACGATTTTTGTTTTGCATGTATGGATGGTAAGTATCCAACTCGTCTACCAGCATACAAAAAATCCAGTTCCAAAGGTCACTGTCAGTAGGATTTAAATCAAGTCCTCTAAAATATCTAGAATTTACAATTGGTGTCTCTAACAAGCAAGTGTTATATTAAAAACAACCTTGAAATAATCATAATTCTTTGATAATTGCTGAATTTTTTATCCACTAATGTGTGCTTTAGCTAAGTAAAAAACAGAGACCAAGGGTGTGTTTTGACTTGTTAAATGAGGGAATTTTAAAAAACATGATCCTGCATTTATTGTAGAAGGTGATAGAATAACGAGAAGAAGTTAGACACCTAAGTTGTCATAAAGAGTCTACTTAGAGAAGGTATGGATTTCATAGCACATGAAGCATTATTCAGATAGCTAGTCAATAGGTTAAGATTATTTGAAAGTGCAAAAGGCCCTACCTGTTGGATGACTTTATCTTCTTTACTACCTCTTTGATAATATCTTGTGGTGTTGAAGCTCCGGCAGTAACTCCCACTTTATTGATACCATCAAAAATTTTCATATCTAATTCTTTTTCGGTCTCAATATGAATTACTTTTTTACAATATAACTTTGATATCTCATATAATCTTTTTGTATTAGCACTGTTTCTCCCACCGATTACGACCATAATATCTACATTCTTAGCTATACTTATTGTCTCATCTTGCCTTATATTCGTTGCATCACAAATGGTGTTAAACACTCTACATTCCTTAAATTTTTTTACAGTCATACATACTAACTGCATAAAATCATCTTTGTTTTGTGTAGTCTGAGCAAGAACGCCTACTTTTGAAGCCTTAAATAGTTCAAAATTCACGTCAAAACTATCCACTACAGCAATGTTTTGAGGCTTAGAATATGATATTAGGGCTTTTACTTCTGGATGATTATTGTCCCCAAAAAGTATTATAAAGTAATTCTCCTTAGACA
The DNA here is from genome assembly GCA_026416535.1 of Deltaproteobacteria bacterium. GTDB lineage: Bacteria > Myxococcota > SpSt-1050 > SpSt-1050 > SpSt-1050 > SpSt-1050. The sequence goes on along the minus strand of JAOAFA010000017.1, from coordinate 25,586 downwards.
ACTTTTTTATAACGCTTTGAGGAAATTTCACAAATGGACAGGTAGCATCTATTACCATGCATTTTTTTTCTTTTAACTTATAAATATCCTTTTCAGATCTCCCATGTGCAGAGATAACGACTATACTTTCCTTTTCGACCTCACCAACATCCAGAACAACCATTAATCCCCTATCTTTCAGTCGCTTAACTACTTGTGGATTATGAATAATCTCGCCGAGAGAATATATCCTTTTACCCATGCTATTTGAAAGGACTTCCTCAACCATATCAATTGCTCTCTTTACACCAAAACAGTAACCAGCACTCTTAGCAACAATTATTTCCATCTCTTCTTTACCTCAAAATAAAGCAATTCCAATACTTCTTTTATCCCCATATTGTCCGTATTTATAATAATTGCATCTTCCGCTGGTTTTAGAGGGGCAATATCCCTCTGAGAGTCTTGCATATCGCGCCTTTTAATATCCTCAAGGACACATTCAAACTCCTCTTTTATCCCTTTGGATAATAGTTCAATCTGTCTTCTTTTTGCTCTCACTTCGAGTGAGGCATCAAGGTAAAACTTTACATCAGCATTAGGAAAGATTACAGTCCCCATGTCTCGACCCTCTGCGACAATGCTCTTATTTAGTGCAAATCTTCGTTGAACATCCACCAAAGCCATCCTGACTTTTTTATGTCTGGCTATATCAGATGCACCGATTGATATGTCTGACTTTCTTATGTCTTCTGTTACATCTTCTCCATCTACTATCACCCTTTTTTCACCGCCATTGGTTGTAAAATTTATATTTACGTTGGATGCTATTTTCTCAATCTCATCCTCATCTAACCAGGATATCCCTCTTTTCTTTGCTAAGTATGCTATTGAACGGTATATTGCCCCTGTATCAAGATGAAAGAATCCTAATTTATCTGCTAATCCTCGAGCAGCCGTACTTTTACCAGATCCGGCAGGTCCATCAATCGTTACTATCACAAAGCCTCCTTAAAAAATGGTTATCATCATATATCAAAGCGAAATTCACATTACAAGAGTAAAAATAAACAGCTTCTCCCCTTAAAACTATTTGGTTTTTTAACTAAACACTATAAAAGTAGCAGATCAAAGATCTAGTTCATAACTCTTCTTCTCTTGAATGTCTCTCATCATAAGAGGTTAGTGTTGTGTTAATAGAGACTTTCGCCTTTTGCCGTAGTGACTTAATAAAATCCTGAATAACTGCCCCTTGCCTTGATGTCTCAAGCATTTTTATATATCGATCTTTCTCTTTTTCAAAGTCGTCTTTGGTCTTTATCTCCTTCTCTTTTATAGAAACGAGATAATAGAATCCCCCAATTTTAAAAATATCGGTTAAGTCCTCAGCAATTCCGTTGTTAGTAAAAACCCTTTTTATTAATTCCTCCGAGGCACCTATTCCTGGTATGTAATTTTGGCTCACATTAAACATCCCCGTCTCTTTTAATACCACTGTCTCAGAATCAGGAGGATTTATTACTACTGTATCATCACTGTGCTCTTTTTCCCTAGGGACAAGCTCTTCAAGTTTTCTTCCTTTCTTTGCTTGGGAAAGGAGTCTTTCTGCATCAGATTTAGCTATCTCATTGGACTTTTCTTCAGAGATTAATCTTCTAGCAATCTCTCTTTCAACCTCTTTTAACTCTTTTTTTGTTGCCTCTTTTGTCCCTTCCAACTTTATTATATGATATCCGAAAATGGTCCTAACAGGTTCTTCGGTTATCTCTCCCTCTTTTAACTTCTTAACAGCCTCTTCAAAAGGTCTAACCATCCTACCTTCTGAAAAGTAGTCTAAGTCACCTCCCCTTACCTTACTTACTTCGTCTTCTGAATATTGCTTAGCGAGTTCTTCAAATTTGGCCCCTGCCTTTATATCAGAGATGATCTTTCTTGCCCTTTCTAATACCTTCTTTTCATCAGATTCACTTGCATTTTGGGCGAGCTTTAATAAAATATGTCGTGCTCTGTATTGCTTGGGTTGGCTGAACTCAGATATATTTGTATTATAGTAGGTTTCTATCTTTTGATAGTCGTTTTTCAAAAGATTATCTATCTCACTCTCACTGACTTGCACATTTTTAATATGTATCCTTGGATCAAACTTTACGTAGTAGAGATTGACCTTATTATTCCTCCTTAGATAATCATTAAGTGCGGACTCCTCATCCACTTTTACAGAATCCTTAATAAGTTCGAGGACTTTAACTGCGAGTATCCTTTTCTTCTGTTTCTCTTCAAATTTTTTTGGAGTAATCTGCATGTGATATCTCACGATCTTTTCGTACAAATTATAGTCAAACTCACCATTTTGTTGGAACATGGGAATTTCAGCTATGCTTTTAGCCACCTCTTCATCGGACACAACAAGATTATATCTGTTAGCAACTTGTGAGAGTATCTCAAGATCTATGAGTTCATCCATGACCATCTGCCTCAAGTTCATATTCCTTGCCATGTCTCTCGAAAAATTGGGATTGTATCTTTGCATCTCTCTGAATCTTGAAGTATATGCAAAGTTAAATTCTTCTATGGAAATGACAGAATTGTTTACTTTGGCAGCATAAGATATTACACCACAACCGCTTTTTGTTCTCCTAAAACTGCCAGGGCCGAAGAAAAATAAAAATGTAACGATTATCATCAATGTTAAAGCCCAACTCCATGAAGATTGTTTTTCCTTTCTAAGCTTGTCTAACATTGCTAGCTCCTATAACTAAGAAATTCGGGATAAACGACTAACAAAAACAGACGGTATAATAATTTAACGTTTTAAAAAATCAAGCAATTTTAACCAATACAGATGTTTTAGTGAGGCATTTTTTGTTTGAGTTAAATAAGTCTTTTGTGATGTAGCAAAATTTGAAGTAAAAGAATACTAAAAATCCATAATTGTTTTGTTTTTTGCTCTAATCTTGATTAGTTATTGATGAATAACAAATCCATTTGTTTTAAGCAAAATGAATATCTGTTAACTAGCATGTTGTGTTATAGAAAACCTTGTTGGCAAATGGATGAATCTGCTAGTATTTTATAACGAAATACATCCTTTTACTAAGCTAGTATGTTCCTATGCCGTGGGAAAAGGGTTGTATAATGAACAAAAATTGACTTTTGACAAAGAGATTTTTTGATATTCATCTAAAGTTCTGGTAAAAAATTAATTTGACATAGGGTTAAATAATGAGTAAAATTGTATTTGTCTGTCGCTGTTTTAGGGTTTTAGGTATGAGAGTATTTGTCTATGCAATTTTATTTTCTCTTACATTGGTGATATTTGGGGGCTGTAGTTCTACTGAATATGAGACTCCATCTTGTAATGGTGAACCTGATCAGGAGCAACTTAATAAATACGTATGTGCCCAATGTGATGGTATGAAGTTTCTTCAAGTTGTTTGTGAAGGCGGGCACCTGAGTTGTCCCATTGAGGCTCGAGGGAAAGAATTCTACAAAGTTGTTAAATATGAGGATTGGAAAAATGGGAAGGGTGACTGCATAATGGCAAAATGAGTCTCAAATTCAAGATTAGTAAAAAGAGTGGGAGGAATTTTGCAAGATTAGCAAGTCTCTCTGTTCGTGATTTTGAACTCAAGACACCTGTATTTATGCCGGTCGGGACTTATGGAACTATCGAATCTCTTTCTCCAGAAGAGCTCTATAATCTAGATTATAACCTCATATTGGCGAATACATATCATCTTTACTTAAGACCAGGACACGAACTAATAAAGAAGTTTGGAGGTCTAAGAGAGTTTACAGGGTTTAAGAGACTATTTTTGACAGATTCAGGTGGGTTTCAGATATTTTCTTTATCCCAACTTAGGAAGGTAGATGATGACGGGGTAAACTTTAAATCTCATATTGACGGTAGTCTGCATAGATTGACACCAGAGCTTTCTATTCAGATTCAGAATGCACTCGGCTCAGATATTATTATGGCATTTGACGAATGTCCCTCAGGAGGAGCTGAATATGAGTACGTAAGAGCTGCATGTCAAAGGACATTTGAGTGGGCAAAACGTTCGTTAAACGCTCACGAAAATAGAGATACACAGGCGATCTTTGGTATAGTTCAGGGAGGTATATATTCAGATTTGCGTCAGGAGTCACTCAACCAGATTACCTCATTGCCATTTGACGGCTTTGCCATAGGTGGACTCGCCGTTGGTGAAGATAAGAATGATTCATATAGAATTGTGAGTGAGATAGCTCCAAGGATGCCAGAGGATTATCCCAGATATGCAATGGGGATTGGCGAACCAGAGGATATCCTCTATTATGTAAAAAATGGGGTTGATATGTTTGATTGTGTGATTCCAACGAGAAACGCTAGAAATGGGCAGTTTTTTACTTTTTTTGGAAGGTTCAATATAAGAAACAGTAGATTTTATGATGACAATAGCCCCCTCGAAGAAGGCTGTAGTTGTTATAGTTGCAGAAACTTTTCAAGGGCTTATGTAAGGCACCTATACATGATTAATGAGATACTTGCCCACAGGCTATTAACAATACATAATCTTGCATTCTATAAGAGACTCTTTACTAGTATACAAAAGGCTATAGAAGATGATAGACTTGAAGAATTTGAGATAGAATTTCTCAAAAACTATAAAAACACAGAAGAGGTGTTATCAGGATAAAATTTAATCCTCCACTACAGGTTCATTAATTTTATTAACACATTGCTAGGAAGCTAAGGTATGACTGAGAATAATTATGATATCATGAACTTAATTGGTCCCACCAAAGTATCATAGATATGATGGAGGGAAGGATTCTAACAAGTAAAAATATTAATCTTACTAATCTTGACATAAACTAATTTTCACTCTATCTTATGATTTAATGCGCCCCCGTAGCTCAGTAGGATAGAGCGAGGGATTCCTAATCCCTGTCAGCCGCAGGTTCGACTCCTGTCGGGGGCGCCATATAGCGAGGGGACTGATATGATCGAAAAAAGGAAATTCAAGCGCATACCTGTTGGCTTCCAAGTTAAGTACACAATAGGCGGGGTATCTGGAGTGGCTCAGGCAATTGATGTGTCAAGTGGTGGAATTTTTATAAACATTAAGGAAACACCTAATGTAGGAGATAAGGTGTATCTGTCATTTATATTGCCGGGTACAACAGCGAGAGAGCAGATAAAAATTATAGGTGAGATTACAAGGATCGCAAAAGAGGATGAGGAAAAGAAGAGTGGAATCGGAATCTTATTTGTGGCAGTGCCATCGGCGGCAAAGAAGACTCTTGAGGAGTATATTAATTTCGTCGATCAATTGGAATCTACTGGCATCATATCAAATTTTAAAGGGAATAGCATCATAAAGTTGGAATGAAATATATATTGGTTTATAAATTTGCCATCTTCTTTTGTTTAATATTTGTAGGTGATCTTCATTCTCAGATCAAAGATCAAAGCTATGAAGATAAAGAGAGTGCAAAAATTCACTTTGAGGCGGCAAAAAAACTTTATAAAAGTGAAAAGTACGCAGAGGCGTTAGAACTTTTTATGAAGGCGTATTCGAGGTATCCTCGACCCGAGATCTTGTATAATATAGGAAAGTGTTATGATAAACTTGGTGACTATGCAAATGCAATTAAGTTTTATGAACAGTATATTTTATTAAATCCGCAGGCAGAGGATAGACACGAGGTGGAGGAATTGATAAATAATCTTAAAGAGGCAATTAGAACACCAGAAAGAGTTATTGTTGGGGATAAAGAAAAGAATCGAGCATTGACAAATAAAGTTATAGGATATTCACTCGGTTCTTTAGGTTTACTTTCTTTGGCGCTTGGACCAGTTTTCTACCTCAAATCTGACTCAATATATAATGAGGTTAGGGAGAAAGATTATGATGAAAAAACAAGGGCGAGAAAAATTGATGATATTCATTTTTACGACAATCTTTCACTTGTAAGTTATGTTACGGGTTGTATTTTACTCGGCTCATCAGCTTATTTTCTATATAAGGGTTATTATATCAGAAATGTAACAAGTATAACTCCGATGAATAATGGATTTTATCTAACCTTCTCAGGAGAATTTTAATGAATAGGTTGTCTAACCTGTTAGTTTTGTTGCTTTTTATTTTTACATCATATTGTATGCACGATACATCTGAATTAGATAAGGAGAAAGATGTACAACTTCTCGACACTATATCATTAGATGTTATTAGAGATAGCATAACGATTGATACCTTTGAGGTTGATATTTTGGACATATACCATGATATAATAGATGTAGGCATAATAGATATAGAGGAAGATAATGTTTTGATGGATGAGAGAACAGATTTGGAAGATCTGGATTTAACCTTTGAAGACATAGTAGATAACCCTGATGTATATATAAGTGACGTTACTTCCGACCTATCTGATGTAGCTTTTTCCGATATTGGTTGCACAAATGAGTGCGAACAAGTAGGAGTGAAAATATGTAAAACTATAAACCAAAAGGAATACGTAAATGAGTGTAAGGATTCGAATAGTGATGGTTGCCTTGAATGGGTGAGTATCGCATTTTGTCTTTATGGATGTAGTAGTGGTGCTTGTCTTTCGTGTCAACCCGATTGTAAGGATAAGGAGTGCGGATCCGATGGTTGTGGAGGGAGTTGTGGTGAGTGTACTAATCCTCCGAAGAACTACTGTGAATCAGATAAAAGGCTAGTTGTTTTTTATAGCGAGGGGAGTTGTAATGAGTTTAAATGTAAATACAATTCTGAAACTATAGTTTGTGAAAATGGTTGTGAGAATGGTTGGTGCAAAAATTGCACGCCCAATTGTTTTGGGAAGCAATGTGGTCCTGATGGGTGTGGTGGGACTTGTGGTAGTTGTGGAGATTTGCAGAGGTGTAATGCGAACGGGGTATGTGAATGCAAGTATTTGAGTTGTGGTGGGGCATGTTGTAATCAGGGTCAGGTCTGTCATAACAATACGTGTTGCACGCCCAATTGTTTTGGGAAGCAATGTGGTCCTGATGGGTGTGGTGGGACTTGTGGTAGTTGTGGAGATTTGCAGAGGTGTAATGCGAACGGGGTATGTGAATGCGAGTATTTGAGTTGTGGTGGAGTTTGTTGTGGAGTGGATGAGGTATGTGATAATAATGTATGTTGTCTACCTGATTGTAATAATAAAGAGTGTGGTCATGATGGATGTGGAGGTAGTTGTGGAGATTGCTTTTACCCTGAGAAATGTATAGGGGGGGTGTGTCAATAAGATAAGTTTTAGTTTGTTTGATTCAAAATGGAATTTAATTGAAATGAACTCTACCTTTACAGATTTGCTTATTATGTTGGGTAAACTTCAATGATAAATAAAACACAAAAGTATTATGCAAGAAAGTGACGCGAACGATACATCCAAGTCAGGGTATATATTGTTTTTTGCTTTATCAAAGTTTGTTTTGAGCAAAAGATTTAACATTTTGGAAATGTTTGAAGAAGGGGAACCAGTGCCGTCCCTTAAAGTTGTTTTTACCAATGGCATAGTTTGGAGGTGTATTCCAGAGTCAATTTTTAATAACGATGACAAGATTTTTAAAGATGAACAAGTTGTTGTTGTAAAAAGTGAACTCCTTGATGCCGATATCGGTAAATCCTCCTATGAAATCTCCTTCATTTCACAGAATGGCCAATTGATATTTAAGAGTATAGAGACTATCTCTCCTTTGAATCTAATTATTAAAAAATAATCTATCTCCCCTCAAGTATTTTCTTAACCTCCTCCTTTTCTGATTCAAAATCAAGGTGGTTATATATTTGATAAATATTGTGAGGATCGGATACATGTCCTTTGATTATCTTAAAGAATTTTTTCCTGTTGGATGAAAAATCCACTTCTTTTAAGAGAGAAATTATCTGAGAAACACTTAGATATAAATCTTGTGAACCAAGCAGACTTTCGAGTATTCTGAGCCTATCATTATCTGAAGATGCATTTTTGAATTCTGAGTAAAATTTTGCGAATTCCTGTTCATTTATCTGGTTTGTTTGATAAGACGTTGTTGTGTGGGGGCAGGGAGGACATGGAGGGCAACCTATAGTTGGACATTTACATTCCTTAGAAGGTTGGGATTGATAATAATCCTTTATCATTAGTCTAACATCTTTAATTTTTATTAGCAAATCTTCATTATTGTATTTTGCAATTTCTCTTTCAATTTGCTTTAAGAGTGAATCAATCCTTCTCTCATTATTTATATGATATTCTGCCTCCTCTATAACTGAGAATATGGGTTTTGGAAGCATTGCTATAGTTTCTCCTGAATCTTTAAGCAACTTAGTTCTGGAGCATCTTCCTGTATAGAAGGCATCTTCTCCATAGGTAAATACTAAATACCGTTTACCTACCTTAAAAGGGTAACCACAAGCTGCATCATCTTTGGCTGTTTTGACAACTATATATGATCTCTCTTTAATTCCCTTATATGAGGCAAGTACATCGAATTTAACTTTTAAATACCTTTGTTCGCTCTCAATTGAAATGACCTCTCCTATAAATATTGTTGTCGATTTTTTTATTGTTTCATCAATCGGTATTGACTCGGGATCAATACATTTACAACCAAACAACTCACCATGATAAATGACAACAATAATGACAATAACAATCAGAGATATTTTCTTCATCAAATAATACCTCCTGTTAAAACCTATCTATACTAGAAGCTAATTTGTCTTTTTGCAAGTTAAGTTTTATAAAAATTACCTTGACTAAAGTTTGAAGTTTATGGATAATTAATGTGAAAAGACGAATGGGGTTGTGATGTTCTCAAACAAAGTTGTTGCTAGGTTCAAAAACGGTGCAGTACTAAAAGGTACTACCACTGATTTTAATCCGGAAAAACCGACATTTCATCTTCAAGTCACAATAAGTAATAAAGTTATTTCAAAGGAAATTAAAATGGACCATTTAAAGGCTGTCTTTTTTGTAAAGACTTTTGAAGGGAATCCTCAGTTTCAGGAGAGAAAGACATTTACAGGACCTACTACAGGAGGTATAAAAATAAAAATATTCTTCATAGACGGAGAAATCCTTGTTGGCACTACTAATGGATATAAACCCGATAAAATCGGTTTTTGGTTTTTCCCAGCAGATAAGGAATCTAATAACATAAGAGTATTCGTTATAAATTCTGCAGTTAAAGGTGTGAAGTTAGGGGTGGATGCTGACAGATAAAATTTAAAAATCACTCATTTTTTATTGGACAAGGTAGCACAAATTTATATAATTGTAGCAACTTTTATCTTTGAGGAGTTGATATGTCGCATAATTTTATAAATTATACTATTGGAAGACTTATCGAAGATTTAAGGAAGATAATACAGGCAGGTGTCATAGGTGTTGTAAACGAAGTAATAGAAAAAAAATTTCATGAATTAGAGGATATTCACAATAGAATAATAGAGATAGAGAGGATTTTAGAGAAATTTAAACAATCACAAACAAAGAGTGGCGGTGAATTACCAAGCTCCGACGTCCAAGGATTGACAAAAATACAGAATAGAGTATGTCCAGAATATTGTAATTATGAGGGTTGTAGTAGACCTGTATTCTCAAGAGGTTTCTGTAAAAACCATTATTACCAACTCAAAAGAAAGGGATTACTAAAGAATATCGAGGCGAGGAAGGAAAAAAAGAGATGTGTTGTGGAAAACTGTGATAAGTTTGCCATATCAAAGGGCTTCTGTAAAAACCATTATTATCAATTCAAGAGAGGGTCTCTAGTATTTGAAAATAACAGATATGTCAAAAAGGAAAGTTGATATTCATGTTAAAATCATTCCTTTCTTTTTATTTCAATAACTGTAATTTCTGGTGGTGTCATAAATCTAATAGGTGGTCCCCAATAGCCTGTGCCTCTTGATACATATAAATACATTCTCTCTGATATCTTATAGAGTCCTTGAAAATACTTGTACAATTGTCCTACAATCAAGCTAAATGGGAAGAACTGACCACCATGAACATGTCCACTCAATTGTATATCTACTTTGTCTTTAATCTTATCATTCACAAATGGTTTGTGTTTTAGAAGTATAACATATTTCATTTTGTCAGATGTGGTAATTAAATCTTCTTCAGAGATATCTGAGTAATTTGAGAATCTTTCCCCATTATCATCGTCTACTCCGACTAAAACAATCCCATCTATGAGTTCTAATTTCTCACCTCTTAACAGTCTTATCCCACACATCCGGTAAAAATCAAGAGATATCTCGATCCCAGTATAGAATTCGTGATTACCTGTGACACCGTATTTTCCTAGGGGTGCACTCAGCGAGCTCAAGGCATTTACTATTTTCTTATTTTTTCTTGGATCTATGTCAATAGTATCACCTGTTATTACAAGGATATCATATTGGATGTTTTTTATTTTTTCGACAACTTTTGACACGAATTCTGACCCCAGCGTCTGACTGATATGTAGGTCTGATATCTGCACGATTCTTAATAACGGCTTTTGTTTTGGGAGATTATTACTTTCTAATCTGATATTATTGACTTTTATGTTTTTTGCCTCAAAAAAACCTATTGCAGTAGCAAGAAGCGAGGCAGATAGTGCAATAAGAAACAAATATTTATCTATAGATTGATATTTCCTGACGTCGTAGAGGGTGAGAAGCTTCATTACTATTATGTGTATCGTGTCTAAAAACAAAAGTATGATAACCAATATAGTAATAATACCCATCCACATATAACCAGTATACGTGAAAAATATGGATATGAGATTCAATCCTTTGCTACTTGATATTTTTATTATAAATGGGGAGAGTATCATAACAACGAAGAACATTCCAACCACTAGGTTTGTAATCCTGCCAAACTCTAAGGATTTTTTCATTCGATAATAAATATAAAAATGGGCTGATATATATACAATCAAGACTACAAGTATAAATGAGACAAAGACTATAGTTGAGTGCCTCATACCTTATTTAATTTTGGGTTTTTTCCCTGTCTTTTTATATAGAAAATAGTCTTTCAAGATCTCCTTATGATCAAAGGCAATATTACAAGGTAGATCTTTCTCTAAAAACACATTGGCCTCTTTGGCATCATCGGAACCTTTGAGTCTCCCTTCTCCCTTTGCAATAAATACCGTGCTTATTGTATGAAAGCGAGGATCCCTATCTGGTTTGGAATAAGTATAAAATTGTTCTATTAGCTTAACATCAAGACAGGTCTCTTCCTTTGCCTCCCTTATTGCTGCCTGAGGTAATGATTCTCCATAATCTACAAATCCTCCCGGTAGTGCCCAACCATACGGAGGGTTTCTCCTCTTTATAAGGACTATTCCCATCCCGTACTCTATTATTACATCGACTGTCGGATATGGATTCTTGTAGTTTGGCATAAAAGCCTCTCCTTAAATTTTATACATTTTATTCACAATCTAAGTCAATAATAATAGTAAATTTATTGTTCAATTTTCATAATGTCTGGTTGTAAATCATAACTATTAATAGGTTCCTCACCTTCTCTAAATGGGAGGAATAGGCAATCCTGTGATTCTTCATCACACCTCTTCCCTGTATGAATATTAGTTAGTATAAATTTTATAGAAGAAGGGCATTTAAAATCTCTGTTATCTATGAGCTTTGATATGGCTGGATTCTGCAATAATCTCTTAAATAATGGGGCTGCTATATGACCACCTGTTGCATTTTTACCAATAGGGCGATTGTCATCTCTACCTATTAATATACCAATGGTTATGTCTGGTGTATAACCTATAAACCATGCATTAGTGTAATTATTAGTTGTTCCGGTCTTCCCGGCTATACTTATGCCATCAACATTGGCTAAAGTGCCAGTCCCTCTAATGACTACCTCTTTTAACATACGAGTTATTATATATGCTGTCTCTGGCATAATAATCTGTTTATCTGTGGGATTTGGTTTGAGCAGTTCTACATTGTCATTGCTTGTTATTGACAAAATAATTTCTGGTTTTTTAATAACCCCTTCGTTAGCCAGTGCCGAATAAAAGTTTGATAGTGATAAGAGCGTGATCTCAAAGGCACCTAATGCCATGGAGGGGTAGGGTCTTATATCTGTCTCTAAACCTAAACGCTCGACAAATGAAAACACATTTTCTAAGCCTAAATTAAGAATAAGTCTTACTGATATTGTATTCTTTGACTCGGCTATTGCATCAATTAATGTCATTTCACCTTTGAATTCATCTTTATCATAGTTTGAAGGTCTATATATCTTACCTGTCTGGGGATCCGTATATTCAACAGGTGCGTCGTTCTCAATTGATACAATATTATATTTCCCGCTCTCTATGGCATAAGAGTACAATATAGGTTTGAATGCGCTCCCTGGTTGTCTCTTGGCCTGAGTAGCCCGATTAAACTCATTGATATTGTAGTCATAGCCGCCAGACATCCCAAGTATTTGGCCACTTTTGTTGTCTAAAATGATGACAGCCCCTTGTATTATAGGAGGATTCGCCAATGTTATCTTATTTTCTTTATTTAAAAAGTATAGGATCACATCACCAGGTTTAAACGTATTTTCTCTGTTCTTGTCTTTAGGAGTAATTAATTCCTCTATTGTTTCTCCTGTAAATACTTGGATTTTATTCTTATTGGAGAACACGATTATACCAACATATAGATCTCCTTCTTTTATAACAGAAAGTTTAGTTTGCCTTTCTATATTTTCGAGAGCAGACAGGTCAGATTTAATAGGTTTTACCAATTTAAAGCCGATCTTTTTATTGCTAAAAACATTCTTTACCCCGAACGTATCGCTTATTTTTTGGTAATGGCTCCTGAATTCGCTTATTTTACTCCTCATGTATTTTTCTAACGTGTAAAGTTCTTCTTTGGTTAAATTAGCAATTGGAGACCATTTATAAGAATTTATTTCATTTAAATATAGTGTTAACTCCCTTTGGACAGCATCATCGATGTTTTTGTCTATGGTTAGTGTAATCCTATACCCCCCAAGGTACAGCTTTGAAATATCGGTAGTCTCTTTAATTTTCTTTAATGCATGTGAAATGGAATAATTCATTTCCGGTTCTTCTTTAACAAACTCGAAATTTAGAGGTGTTGAAAGGGCGTGCTTTGCCTCCTCAGATGATATAAATTTATTCTTTTCCATCAGCCTTATAATGTAGAGCTGTCTATCTCTGATTTTTTGGGGATTCTGAAAGGTTGCCGATGGTTCCGGTGCTTTTACTAGAGCTGATAAGAAGGCTGCTTCAGATATAGTAAGATTTTCAGGGTCCTTGTTGAAAAAATACCTGGATGCCTCTACAATACCATAATTCCCTGCACCAAAGTATATTTGATTGAGGTATAAGTGCAATATCTCCTTTTTGGATAGATTCTTTTCAATTCTGTATGATAAAATTGCCTCCTTAATTTTACGGTCTAATGTCCGCTCAGGGGTTAAAAGAAGTGTTTTTACAACTTGTTGGGTAATGGTAGAACCACCCTGTTTTATCCTGCCAGATAAGATATTTACCATAAGTGCCCTAAATACTGTCGAGATGTCTATTCCTTTGTGAGTAAAGAAATCCGCGTCTTCCGCAGCTAAAAAGGCGTTTACTACATGTTTGGGGAGTTTTTCTATGTCGATAATTGTCCTTCTTTGATTGTACAATCTAAAAATGGGGGTCCCATTTCTATCATAAATGTTTGTAATTATGGGGGGGTTATAATCCTTGAGTGTTTGTATTTTTGGTAAATCCTTGGAGTAGTATAAGTAAATTGCCAGACCTATGTTCAACACCATTAAAATGAATATAGTTAAGATTATTAATACAAATTTGATGAACCTAAGTTTGTGCATACAGCATAACCTAATAAATTGTATATGCTAATACTTTATACAATTTTCAATAAAAAATGGAAGAGGAATTTGAAGAGTGTTTAATATCCAGAGATATGTGCTTTTTGTTATACAAAAAATTTTGGATATTAAAATTAGAATTGGATAGTCACAAGCAATAATGCTTTATTTTGTCCAGAATTCATAGAAAGAGATTAAATCAAAGGTGAATAGCATTTTTACAGGTGTTATATATTTTACCCATCTAATGACTTGAGATTATTTGGTATACAAAATATCGCATATCTTATCTTGGCACTTCCAAGCTTGGAAACGAAATGGATTATTTGATATTTGATAAATGTTGAAATTTATTATATTTATTACTCTGAGGTATGGTGTATGCAAAGAAGCCTTGTATTTTCATTGATTACTCTTTATGTCCTCGTGTTATGGTCTGAGCAGACTCAAAGACCTCAATTTACAAATACTTACAATCCAAGAGTCTTTTCTCATACACTAAAAAAGGAGGAATCAAATTTATTTTCAATTATGATTGGCTTAGCGAGCGATAATTATAGAGAGTATTTCGAAATAGATGGCAAACTCTGTGCTGCTTCGAGATATCTCTCACTTTTATATGCTAAGAAAGGAGAAGTCCCCAAGAGGGTTGAGACAACTGCTCTAAGACCACTTTTGTGGTCATACGGAGTATATGATTTTCAATATCTCCCCACCGCATTTGTGTATAAATCTGAGGATAGTTTGAAAGAATCAATAAAGACGTACATTCATCTATCCTCAAAAAGGGGATTATTTATGTGTGGAGTGGGTATTGCAGATTTTAAGGATGAGAGAAGGATCGCGACAATTATATGTAGTAAGAGGATAGTTTATGCAACAGACATTCCGAAAATTATGACGGAGGGTTCTTATTTAAATTTGTCGTTTGGGATTAGGTCTGGGTACAAGGAACCAATCATATATTATTCTCCACCTTCTGGAGGTGTGTATAAAGCAAGGCCAGCGGTTAACGAGAAAGGGGAGTTTTACGACTCATATAAATTGGATGGTGGTTTAGGAAAATATCTTGTACAGATAATTGCAAAAGGTCCGACTGGTGCAGAGCCTATATTCCTTATCCCTATTTATGTGAATATGGACATTAGTGATATAAAAAAGGAACTTATGACGTATGTAAACCTTGAGGACCATACTAAAACTGTCTCAGAAGAAGAGGCTAAAGAGATGTTGTACAAGGCGATAAATTTTGAAAGAAAGAAGTTAAATATAGCACCAGTAAAATTGAATACTCAATTGTCTCAAATAGCATTTGAGAAGAGCAAGATGATGGCTGAGAAACAGTTGTTTGGTCACGAAGTGGATAGCAAGAAAACCGAAGAGATTTTAAGATCAAAAAATATTAGATTCTCTAAGATGGCAGAGAATATAGGTCTTAATAGTTCTCCTCGAATGGCTCATTTCCTATTTATGTCATCACCTGCCCATAGGGCAAGTATACTAGATCCTGCTTACTCAGAGGTTGGTATTGGAATTTATAAAGTGGGAGATGAAGAACCACAGTGGTTCATAACTGAGATCTTTATTGTTCCCATGGAGTTTTAAAGTGGCTGAGATTATTGTAGAGAAGGATTTCGATGGAATAAAAATTGAGAGATTCATAAAGAGGGTATACCCCAAACTTCCTATGTCTTTAATCTTTAAATTACTAAGAAAAGGGAAGGTACGTGTTAATAAAAAAAAGATCACTCACAATTTTAGAGTGAAAGAGGGAGATAGTATAATTCTTCATGTTTCTCCAGATCTTCTTTCTGAGAGCATTAAGAAAGATAATCTCAGTGCAGGATGCGAATTAGTAGACTTAGATATTATTTTTGAAAACGAAGACTTCTTAGCAATAAATAAACCTCCTGGTTTTGCTGTTCATGGTGGAGTGGGACACAAAGAGGATGTTTTATTAGGTGCTATTTACAAGTATTTGAGATATGAAGCTTCACCTCTGAAATTCCCCCCCACTCCTGTACACAGGCTCGACATTGAGACATCAGGGGTGTTAATCTTTGCCAAGAATTATGAGTTTTTGCGGATTTTTAATGACCTTCAAAGAGGACATAGAATTTACAAAGAGTATATCGCATTAGTTTTTGGGAGCTTAAGCGAAGAGAAAAGGGAAATATACGCACCTGTAATAAGAAAAGACAGGCCCATGAGAATTTCTAATAACAAAGTTGGTAGGAGTTTAGTAAGTAGATTGGCAATTTCAAGGAAATTTGAATCAGACTCCAAGGTCTTTACCCTTCTCAAAGTAATAATAAAGACGGGTAGAACACATCAAATAAGGTCACATCTCTCACAGTTTGGATTCCCACTGGTGGGGGATAAATTATATGGTGATTCAACAATCAATCGTTGGGCAAAAGAGACTTTTGGGCTCAGAAGACAGTTTTTGCATGCGTTTGAAACTAAGTTTGAATACAACGGTAGTGCATATTCTTTGAGGGCATTATTGAAGGAAGATCTTTTGAGAGTACTTGATATGTTAGATATAAATTTTTCACAATAATTTGGAGGTAAGTCTGTGAAAAGTCTTTATAAGGCATTATTAGGAAATGAGTTTATAGACACAAATGATACTGTAGAAATAATAAATCCGTTTACCAGATCGGCTGTAACCAAAGTCACTATCTGCGATGAAAAGATATATAAGAATGCTATAGAGATAGCTAAAGAGGCGCAGAAAAAATATATTAGATTGCCTCAATACGAACGGTCTCTTGTCTTGTTGAGAGTTAGTGAAGAGATATTAAAGGTGAGAGAGAATCTTGCGAGGATAATAACATTGGAGTCAGGTAAACCTATTAAGGATTCAAGGGCGGAAGTGGATCGTGCAGCCATAGTATTTAGAACAGCTTTTTCTATTGCTGAAGAGGAGAGGGGAGAGTTTATCTCACTTGAAAAGAGTCATGCCTCCAAAAGACACTTTGGTATTGTAAAAAGAGTTCCACTTGGTGTCGGTATTGGAATTACCCCTTTTAATTTTCCACTTAACTTAGTTGCTCACAAGATTGCACCCGCATTATTATCTGGAAATGCCATAATAATTAAGCCTGCCCTAAGGACGCCAGTCTCAGCACTTATGTTGGCGGATATCCTAAATAGTTGTGGTCTTTATAGTGGAATGCTTTCAGTGCTTCCAGCGAGGTCTCTAACTGTAGAAAAGGTATTGAAAGAAAGTGAAGATATAAGATTTTTATCTTTTACTGGGAGTGCAAATGTAGGATGGTATCTAAAGAGTTTGGTTCCTAAAAAAAAGGTAGTTCTTGAATTAGGGGGTAATGCAGGAGTGTACATTGATAGTGAATGTGATGTCGATTTTGCTGCCAAGAGATGTGTATATGGGGCGTTCGCATTTTCTGGTCAGATTTGTATATCAGTGCAGAGGATCTTTGTTTATCATAGTATATTTGATAAATTCTTGAATAAGTTTCTGCAGGCCACATCTGAACTGAAACTAGGGGATCCTTTATCTGAACATGTGGATATAGGACCTATGATAGATGTGGAAAACACAGAAAGAGTTTTGGATTGGATTGAAGAGGCAAAAAAAGGCGGAGCAAGAGTTTTAACAGGTGGTGAAGTTGAAGATAATATATTGAAACCTACTGTAATTACTGATTCTAAGCCGGAGATGAAAATAAACTCAAGTGAGGTATTTGGACCCGTAGTTACCATTGAGAAGGTTGGGTCCTTTGAAGAAGGGATCGAGATGATAAACAATTCGATATTTGGGCTTCAGGCAGGTGTGTTTACTAATAATTTGAACAAGGCATTTTATGCATATGAAAATATTGAGGTAGGTGGTGTTATTATAAATGATGTCCCCACATTTAGGTCAGATAATATGCCTTATGGTGGCGTGAAAGAGTCTGGATTTGGCAGGGAAGGCGTCAGATACGCTGCTGAAGAGTTGACAGAACCAAAACTGATGGTGGTTAACTTAAATGTATGAAGTGGATCTTTTCTCTGTTTCTGTTTTTAGATAGTATTTCCGCCTTTGGAGCAGTAAGATTCATAGAAGTAGAAAATAAAAAAAGGGTTGAATTGAAGAGTTCCAAAGTTAGGATATTTGGGAACAAAATATTTTCGGAAGAGAAGATTGATGAGATTATCAGGTTTAAGGGGAAAGATATATCAAAGGGAGAGATGGACTATCTACTTAGAAAGTTAGAGAAGTTTTATATTGCTAATGGATATGAACTTATCGAAGTTGATTACCTTTTTATTATGGATGAGTGGTATGTTTTTATAAATGAGGGGAGACTTGGGAAGGTAATCATAAAAGGGGAGAACACAATAAACACTTTCCTCTTGAAAAATGTATTCACGTTTAAGGAAAATATTTTTAATGCCGTAGAAATGAAAAACCTTATAAGGGCGGTGAAAAAAAACTACGGTTTTAGCAAGATACAGTATAGATTATTGCCTATAAAGAAAGAGAAAAAATCGTTATTAAATTTTTCAGATACAATAGAGAGGTTAGTCAGATTCGAATCCCCAGAGTCATATATAGAACCAAATTATGATCTACTTATAGCGGTTAAGAAGAGGGATTGGGGGGACGGAGTCGGTGGTTCCATAACCTATAATTCATCTGGACTGATTTCTGGAGTAAGTTTCTCTGATAGCTCACTCATCTTAAATAATGATAGGTTGAAGTCAACCATAAAGGGAGGAGTAGATCTAAGGAATGACCTAAGAAATAATGAGAACGACCTTGTACTGACCCTAATCGCCTTTGAACTGGCTTACTTCCCTTTTTTGTTCAGAGCCAGATATTTTAAACCTAGTATTGAATTACTCTTATCAGATAATAGTTTTCAAAGAGGGGATATTCAACTCAATGAATATAGAATATTTACTCAAGATTTTTCATTATATGCAGGTTTTGAACTAAAGAAGGATATGATCTTGTCTTGTGGAATAGGAGAAGAATTTTTATATACCCATAATTTTGAGTACGTAAAAGAGTATGAAAATAAACTCAAAGAGATAAGCTTGTTTAGAGGCTATGTGTCTACTACGTTGAATTATCTTATAGATGAGCCCAACTTGAGATTGGATTTGAGAGAACATTTAAAGATTAAGGTTAGGTACTATATTCCATCCGATAAACAGTCTCATTGGTTCTTTTCTTCAGACTATTCAAAAAGTATGTTGTTTGGTTTTGATTATGCAAAGTTGTTTTTAGGTTTTAAGTTGCTTACCGGTGATATTCCCTTCTTTGATGAATTTTCTATAGCCTATTCTTCCTTTAAATCATCCTTTTCTGATAGATACTATGCAAGAGATGCCATCTATTCAGGTATAGAGTATAATATTTCTCTTTATAAAGATATTTTCCATGTAGGTGTTTTTACCGATTTTACCTTATTTTACTATATGGATTATAATGATGAAAAGATGTATTGGCTTGGTGCAATCGATATAGGTGGTGGTATAAGATTGTTGTTTTTTGATATGTTTTTACTAAAGATAGATTACGCCCCTGCCTATGCGTTTAATGGAAAGAGTGACAGAAATCTTCTATTTTCTATAAGCAAGGTGTTCTAAATCTCTACCCCAAGTAGAACTGAATGAATGGGTTGGCACAGTACATAATCTTTTGGAGATATTTAATCTGAAAGAACTAAAATACGTACCTACTAATTTATTCCCTAAGATTTGTCTAATCTGCATTGTGGTGAATGTAAGTAATAATGGTTCATTGCCTACATGAGTAAATATATATTTATTTGGTGTCAAAGCTAAGAATCGAATAACTAGAAGAAGTATCTATAATGAATTATTAAGACAGTACAAAAGTGTTGGATGGAGGGTGTGTATTTCTTGACAAATTACTATTGTTCTGTAAAGTTTATGTCAATAGTTAGTACCTCATAGTTTATGTCTGTTTGTAATAAGATGAGTTTAATTGTGAGGTTTGCGAAATGGACAAAGTTGAGTATTTTGTCGGTTTGGATATAGGTTCAACAACCGCAAAGGTGGCAGTTTTAAACAGTAATAGGGGTATAGTTTGTAAAGCCTATCGTCGTCATAACGCGGAGATTATAAAGACAACTTGTGAAATTATAGATTACATCTGTTCAGTGATAGGGAATGAAAGAGTAGCTATTAGAATTACGGGTACAGCAGGAATGGGGATTGCAGAAAGAGTTGGAATTCCTTTTGTGCAGGAGGTTATAGCTTCTTGTGAGACAGTAAAGACTTTCTATCCCGAAGTAAAGACTTTGATTGACATCGGTGGAGAGGATTCAAAATTAATTATATTTTCAAGTGCTCAACCTGACATAAGAATGAATGGGAACTGCGCTGGTGGCACAGGGTCATTTATTGACCAAATGTGCAAAATACTTAATATATCTTATCCTCAATTGAATGACTTTGCAACGGGATATAAAAGATTATATCCGATCTCATCAAGATGTGGAGTATTTGCAAAGACAGACATCCAGACAATGATTAGCCGAAGATATGATATAGAGGATATATGTGCCTCTGTTTTTCAAGCCGTTGCTATTCAAACCATAAACTCGCTTGCAAGAGGTTCCGATATTTGTCCAAAGGTTTTATTCTCAGGCGGGCCTTTATCATTCCTACCTGCACTTCGTGATACTTTCAAAAGAGTATTGAATATGAATGATGACGATATAATATTACCTGATTTTCCAGAGCTTGTTGTATCTATTGGCACCGCGCTCATTGAGTCAGAATACCTCTCTCTATATCTCTTTGACTTGAAGAAACTACTTCTATCGCTGGGGAGTTATAATTACAACATCAAACGAAGGTTAGATCCGTTGTTGGAGGAAGATGAGACAAAAGAAAACTATATGAAGGGTATAAATGTAGTAAAATTAAGGACCTCATCGATGTCGAATGCCTCACCCAATTGCTTTCTCGGAATTGATTCTGGGTCAACAACCACAAAAGTAGTTTTAATTAATATGAATAGTCAGATTGTTGCTGATTCCTATATTAAAAATGCAGGTAATCCCATTAAAGCTTTAAAGGAGGGACTCAGAATCGCCTTCTCAAATTTTTATGAAAAGACTAGTCAGGAACCTAGGATATTGTACAGTGCAGTAACTGGTTATGGAGAGGAACTTATTCGTTCTGCCTTTCACGTAGATTGTGGGATAGTAGAGACTATGGCGCATTATAAGGCGGCCTCAAGACTGAACAGAGAGGTATCTTTTGTTCTAGACATTGGTGGTCAGGATATGAAGGCGATGTTCATTGATAAAGGATTTCTAAATAATCTGGTAATCAATGAGGCATGTTCTTCCGGATGTGGTTCTTTTTTAAGTAGTTTTGCAGATTCTTTAGGCATAGCTATAGAAGAGTTTGCTGAGATGGCATTAAAATCTAAATCACCATGTGATCTCGGGACGAGATGTACTGTCTTTATGGGTTCAAAGATAAAACAGGCTTTAAAGGAAGGAGCATCTATTTATGATATATCTGCTGGGCTTGCTTATTCAGTAGTAAAGAATTGTTTATATAAGATGTTGAGATTACGTGACCCATCTGAGCTTGGAGAAAATGTCGTGGTCCAAGGCGGGACATTTAAAAACTTGGCCATACTGAAGGCATTTGAAAGGGAGACTGGTAAAAAGGTCTTTATATCCGATGTCCCTGAGCTTATGGGGGCATATGGTGCTGCTTTGTATGCAAGAGAGATTTATGAAAGGGAACCAAAGGAGTCCTCCTTTTTGTTGAGAGGTTATAATGAAATTTCTTACAAGATTGATTATTTGAGATGTGGTGCATGTGAGATAAAGTGTGAGATTACAAAATACTCATTTGATAACGGCAGAAAATACTATAATGGAAATAGATGTGAGCGAGTTTACTCGAATAGAACTGATATCAAAGAAAAAGGGTTTAACTTCGCTGAATTTAAGAACAAACTGCTTTTCGAGTTTACCACGGTAAATAACTCTATTATGAAAGTAGGAATACCCAGAATTTTGGGCATGTATGAGAATTTTATATTTTTCAGAGAGCTTTTCCAGCAATGTGGATTGGGAGTAATTATCTCAGATTTATCAACAAGTGAGATATACAATAAGGGTTTAGGAACTATAATGTCTGATAATATTTGTTTTCCGGCAAAGCTTGCCCATGGACACATAATTAATCTTATTGAGAAAGGTGTTGATCGTATTTTTTACCCAATTATGATATACGAACGGAAAAAGAACGATAAATCGATAAATAGCTACAACTGCCCGATTGTTTCCTCTTATGCGGATGTCTTAAAAAGTTCTATAGACCCTTGGACAAAATATAAAATTCGATTCGATTCGCCTCCTATCAATTTCAAAGATGAATCTCTGCTTAAAGCCTCTTGTTATGAGTATTTGAGTGCGTTAGGTGTTGGATATACAACCTTCAGTAGGGCGTATGAAGCGGCTCAAGAGGCTTATTTGAATTACAGAAGACACATCGTAAAAAAGGCAAGGGAGATAATCGAGAAATGTTATAAAGAGGGTAGATCATTATTCGTATTTGCTCAGAGGCCGTACCATATCGATCCTCTGATCAATCAAAACGTAGCAAAGATCGTATCTGATATTGGCATAGATTCGATAACTGAAGATGCACTTGAGGATGAGGATATAAGTTTTGAAGAGATATTTATAATACCACAATGGGCCTACATAAATAGAATAATTAAGGCGGCTAAATGGGTAAATGAACAACCAATAAAGACTTGCCTTTTACAGATAAATTCATTTGGATGTGGTCCTGACTCTTTTGTAGTCGATGAGACAAGAGAAATTGTTAATAGGGGTGGTCGCTATCATTTACTAATAAGGATTGATGAGTTTTCTAATACAGGTGCCATAAAATTGAGACTTTTGTCATTGAAAGAGGCACTAAATCAGAACTCAGAGATCAAAAAGAGACCATTTGTTGATGTAATGTGTTTTGATAAAAAAGATAAAGAGAGAAAAATTTTAGTTCCTCATTTCTCAGATATATATTCACCTTTTATCCCGCCGGCTTTCAAGAGCATCGGCATCAACATAGAAGTACTACCACCAGCTGATTATAAATGTGTCGAGTATGGGTTAAAGTACGTCAACAATGAAGTTTGTTATCCTGCTATAATTGTAATAGGTTCACTTATCAAAGCGCTTTTAGAAGGGGATTATGATTTAAGTAGAATAGCTGTTGCCCTCACTCAAACGGGAGGTCAATGCAGAGCGTCTAATTACATTCCATTGTTAAAGAAGGCACTTGTAGCAGCTGGATTGGAGAATGTACCAGTGGTATCGATCGGTTTCGAAGGAGATATTAGTAATAATCAACCAGGGTTTGGGATCGATTGGAAAAGATTTATCAAGATTGCATTTATAACAGGTTTATATGCGGATGCACTTTCAAGAATGTACTATGCTAATGTCGCAAGGGAGGAAAAGAGAGGAGAGTCAAAATCGGTCTTGAATAGATTTATCGAGGCGTCAGGGCCATACATAGAAAAAGAAAATTACGATGGATTGATAGCACTTTTAAATAATTCTGTTGATGCCTTCAATAGAGTTAGAACAAAATGTGAAAGCATTCCAAAAATAGGCGTCGTAGGTGAAATATTTTTAAAATACAACGATTTTAGCAACAATAATATAATAGAGTGGCTAATAACTCAAGGTGTTGAAGTGGTCACACCACAGATTGCAGATTTTTTTATGCAGTTTTTTGTAAATATAAAAGTAAACACAAGATCTTATATTGAAAAACCCTCTATTAGACATCTAATTGCTATTATGCTCGAAGTTATAGCCACTCAATATATAAACAAAATAGAGAAAATACTGACAAGATATAAGTATTATACCCCTTCCCACGATATATTCACAAAGGCTTACAAAGCAAAAAGAGTAATTGAACTTGTTAATCAATTTGGTGAAGGTTGGCTAATCCCTGCTGAGATATGTGCTTATGCAGAGAGTGGAATAAAACATGTCATTAGTCTTCAACCATTTGGATGTATTGCAAATCATGTTGTTTCAAAAGGAATAGAAAAAAATCTCAAAAAGTATTATCCAGACCTTAATTTACTATTTTTAGACTTTGATTCTTGCGCCAGTGAGGTAAATATTTTCAATAGATTATACTTTATGGTCAGAGGAGCCAGAGAGTATAATATTCAAAGATGTTCTCGATTAAAATATCCTGTAGTCTATTGCCAATAAATAAAGTATTACTAAATTACTCATCTTCGATATAGACAGCCTAAATAGAACTTTTGTCAAATTCTTCAAAAAGATTAAAGTCTCATATCATTAAAATATACACTACCATCTGTATTATCGTAAGAGGGATTCCAATTTTTGCAAACTCAAAAAATGAGATTGCCTCCTTTCTCCTCTGTTCGAGGTTTTGCACAATGATTATATTACTTGCTGCCCCAAGTAGAAGCATATTCCCTGCTATTGTAGAACCTGCGGCAAGTGCACACAAAAGTTCCATCGATGGTTCTCTCAATAGTATCATTGGTAAAATCAGAGCAACCAGCGGGACATTGGAGAGTACCTGACTTAGTAAAACACTTATGATTATTATTGTCTTTACATCTGTAATGTCTCTACCTGTTTTCATGAGTATATTCTGGATAAAACCCGAATCCCAGACAGACTGCATAAGAATAAACATGGCAGCAAAGAATATAAGTGTTTTGTAGTCTGTCTTTTTAAGTATCTCTGTCCTTTTGGGGCTAAACATCAGTATTGGGATTGCTGCGCTGATAGAGATGAAGGTAAGTCTGATATTTATATGCAGAGGTGTAAGAAAAAGAATGCTCTTCAGTGTTATCAAAGCTACAACAACTGCAAGAGAGATATTGCAAAGTCTGGCAAGATTCTTGTCTCTTATCTGGGGAATCTCTATTGATGTGATCTTTTTTAAGAAATCTTCTTTGAAGAAAATTCTTAGAAAAATATAAGAAACGAGAATAGAGATTATTGTGGGGAATGTGAGATATCTCAGAAATGTTACAAACGGGTTTTCCATTTCAGAACGAACAGCGATCAGTAAATTCTGTGGGTTTCCGATAGGACTTAACACAGAACCCGTAGTTACACCGACCGCTAATGCCATTGTGAGAAGTTTAAGTGAAATATTATTTTTCTCAGATATTGAGATAATCAAAGGGACTCCTATTACAGCAATTGTGTCATTTAAGAGTAGGGCTGAGGATATCCCTGAAAGCAATAAAACCAATAAAATCAGACCATCAGTAGTCTTTACCCTGTTTATCGTTCTTGAGGCTAATAGTTCAATAAGTCCACTCTCCTCCATTGCAGAACCTATAATAAACATACCAAATAAAAACAGAATTACATCGATATCTATTGAAAGAAGTGCATTTTTTATGGATATTGAGCCTGAGATTAAAACAAGGAAAGCACCTATTAGCATAATCTGATAAAGTTCAAAGCGGATATTCCCAATTTTTCTAATTGCTATAAGGATAAAGACGATAAATAAAACAATTATGCTAAAGGGCATAGGGCATCTGATTTTGAGCCAAATTTTGTTTTTAGCAAGAAAAATTTTTAATTATTAGCAGTGTTTTTATGACATACGGAGTAGAATTTACAGTAATTGCAACTAGTTGTCTCTATCGGGAAAAATGGAACATCAGGATTTAAAATCTCAGATATAATTGATTCAATGAT
>JAOAFA010000113.1 GCA_026416535.1 Deltaproteobacteria bacterium | reverse complement strand
GGTGTGAGGTGAGATGTATGAAGTGGGGAGAGGAGGTAGAGGGTTGGTATTCTGGGTGTGATGGTTTGATATACAAAGATGATTGCAGTCCTTTGTGGAGGTGTATTGAGGATCCTGAGATAAATAAGTATTGTGCCGGTTTTCCCGTGAATTTCAAATTGGAGTTACCTGCGGATGTGGGGTTGGAGTATCAGTTCAGCTGTTATTTAACTGGCAAGATTCGGCTGATGTGGATGAGGGCGATGGCATTGTTTATCAGCTTCAAGTGAATAATGATCCAGATTTTAGTCCCCCAATGATTGATCGGTCTGGCTTGACCGCGAGTAAATATCAAGTAGCTTCTTCGGAGGCGCTGGATTTTAATGGCAATATCATTGGCGAGGGATTGCCATTGACAAAATGTCCGACGGAAATTTCTTAGGCAATTTTCCAATTTAAGACCGCGTGTCCCGAGGTTTGCAACAATCCTCCAAGCATGCCTGTGCTGGAAAAGCCAACAGATGGCGCAACCGGAGTCACAACTACTCCCACCTTCAATTGGAGTGATTCGACTAACCCAAACAGTGGCGATGTAACAACCTATTGACTAATTGTTGCTAACAACCCGTCATTATCCTCAACGATCATTGAACGTTCTACTCTGACTTTTAGCGGATATGCGGTATCATTGAGCGAAGTCTTGACAGAAAGGATCACCTACTATTGGAAGGTAGAGGCCTACGATAGTTGTGGGTAGGTGAGGGAGAGGGGGGTAAGAGGATTTATCACTATTTGCTGCACCCCGCACACATATACTGACACCGACTTTACAACCGGCACGACTTCCAACACCGTAGTCAGCGCGGGAAGCATTAGATTAGCTGAGGATAACTCAGATTGGGTTCGCTGGGAGGGGAGTGTTTATCCGAAGACGGTGGGACGGACCGAGAATGCACCGGTGGAGTGGGTGAAGAAAAATATCTCGGGCGTGGTTTTGAAGTTGAATACCATTGATACAGGCCAGCCAGGATATTATGAAATAAATCCAATTAAAATCTTGAAACAACAACTACTACATTTATCTTGATTTAATCAAGAACATAATCTATCTTAACTTACCTTTTTCTGTATTGTCTTTAGGAGAATGTATGAGAGAATTCAATGAACAGGAAAGGATAAGGATCGAAAAACTTAAAGAAATATCCAAAACAGAGAGAATATATCCAAATGATGTAAAAGTTAGAAACACAATACTAGAGATTAGAAATGCCTTTGATAACAAGAATAGAGAAGAACTTGAAGCCAACTTAGGAAAGGAGATATTTTCTATTGCTGGAAGGATAATGGGATGGAGGTCATTTGGCAAGGTCCATTTCCTGGACCTCAAAGATATGACTGGCAAGATTCAGTTATTTGTATCAAGAGGGAATACCGGTCTAAGTGATGAAAAGTTTGAAAAATTCAAAAGGCACCTTGACATAGGAGACATAATATATTGCGAAGGTTATCCATTTAAGACAAAGACTGGTGAGCTCTCTATTGCTGTAAAGGATTTTAGGTTGCTATCGAAGTGCATTCACCCACTCCCGGAAAAATGGCATGGTCTCTCAGATATCGAATTAAGATACAGAAAAAGATATTTAGATCTGATTATGAACGACGAGGTTAAAGAGATTTTCAGACGAAGAAACAAAATCATAAGCCTTATAAGAGAACACTTAGATAAGGAAGGATTTATTGAAGTTGAAACCCCGATGATGCATTCTATACCATCGGGTGCAAATGCCAGACCATTTGTAACCCATCATAACGCCCTCGATATGAAACTATACATGAGAATAGCCCCAGAACTGTTCTTAAAAAGGTTAGTAGTGGGTGGGTTTGAAAAAGTATATGAGATTAACAGAAACTTTCGTAATGAAGGTATCTCTACACAGCACAACCCTGAATTTACGATGATCGAATTTTACTGGGCATACAAGACTTATGAAGATCTTATGATCTTTACTGAAAATATGTTAGCCGACATAGCATTAAGGGTTACAGGAAGCCATAAGGTAATGTATCAAGGAATGTTATTGGATTTCACCCCTCCATTCAAAAGAATAAAAGTAAAGGATGCCCTCATATCTGAGTGTGGGATAAAACCGGAGGAGATAGACAATATAGATACCCTAAAAGACAAGGCAAAATCATTAGGAATCGAAATACCTAAATACGCTACTAAAGGTTATCTCATGATGTCAATTTTCGAAGAGATGCTTGAGGATAAGTTGATCCAACCAACGTTCGTATTAGACTTTCCCATTGAAGTTTCTCCTCTATCAAGAAAGAAAGATTCAGACCCCACACTCGTTGACAGATTTGAACTTTATATTGCCGGCAGAGAGATAGCAAATGCATTTTCAGAACTCAATGACCCATTTGATCAGGCTGAGAGATTTATGATGCAGCTCGAGTTCAAAGAGAAGGGAGATGAAGAGGCAATGGTCTTTGATGAAGACTATATTAATGCCCTCGAATACGGAATGCCCCCTACCGCAGGCGAAGGTATTGGAATAGATAGGCTTGTTATGCTACTAACAGATTCCCCTTCTATAAGAGATGTAATCCTCTTCCCACTTTTAAGACCAGAGGTAAGATCTTGAGATTTGAGACAATAATAGCACTCAGACATTTAAGGTCAAAAAAGCGATCTGCTTTTTTATCAATAATCACTATCATAGCTGTTATGGGTATAATAATTGGAGTTGCGACAATGTGTGTAGTCTTATCAGTTATGAGTGGTTTCGAAAACGATCTCAAGAGTAGAATATTAGGTGCAAATGCCCACCTAATAGTTATCAAATTCGGACAGAATTTTAGTGAATACAACAGCATTATCTCAAAATTAAAAGAGATAAAGGGTATAAAAGGCGCAGCACCTTTTGTTCTATCTGAAGGTATGATATCCTCTGATACCAATCTATCAGGGGTGATCATCAAAGGTATTATCCCAGAAGAAGCGACTAAAGTAATGGACATTGGTAAAAATATAGAAGCTGGTTCACTAGAGAATCTTAATAATCCTGAAAAAATCCCACTAAGATCTGGCAATGTAATATTCTCTGGAAAAGACAATCTGCCAGGTATAATAATTGGTAGAGAATTAATTAAGATACTGCACTTAAACATAGGGGATGTAGTAACATTATTCTCGCCTCTTGGTGAGCTTTCACCATTTGGACCCATGCCAAAGTCACGTAAGTTCAAGATAGTTGGTATATTTTATTCAGGAATGTATGAATTTGACCAAAAATTCGTCTATCTGCATCTTAAAGAGGCACAAAAGTTTTTTGGTCTTATGGAAAATGTCACAGGTGTAGAAATAACCATCAATGACATAGATAAGACCCTAGAGATGGGAGAGGCTATCAAAAATAAGATTGGAGGGTATCCTTACAAAGTTAGAAATTGGATGGAGATGAATAGAAATCTCTTTTCTGCGATCAGGCTTGAAAAGATTGTAATGTTTATTATACTTGCATTTATAATCCTTGTTGCATCCTTTAATATCATTAGCACTCTGATAATGGTGGTAATAGAACGAGCAAAAGAGATCGCTATATTAAAAACAATTGGTGTCAAAAATAGATCAGTGATTAGGATCTTTATAACCGAAGGACTAATAATAGGGATTTTTGGAACTGTGTTTGGTGAGATCACTGGTTATTTATTGTGTAAACTCCTCTCTGCATATCACTTCCAGCTCGACCCGGAGGTATATTATATAACCACTTTACCCGTTTTAATAAATCCTTTGGAATTCTTGGCTGTAGCCATAGCTGCTATAATAATCTCATTTTTAGCCACTATCTACCCTGCGTATCAAGCGGCGAAACTAAGGCCTACAGAGGGACTTAGGTATGAATGAGGCAGATATAAAAATAAGAGGAATAAAAAAGGTGTTTTCCTTGGGTAGTAAATCAGTTCATGCACTCAACGGTATTGACCTTGATATAAAAAAGGGAGAACTGATTTGTATTATGGGTGCCTCGGGAGCAGGCAAGAGCACACTTTTACACATCCTCGGGACAGTTGAGAGGCCATCTGATGGAACCATAACTTATGACTCAAAAGATGTATTTACTATGAGCGATGAGGAGCTATCCGATTTCAGGAACAAGAAAATCGGCTTCGTCTTTCAATTCCATCATCTACTCCCCGATTTTACAGCTCTCGAAAATGTAATTATGCCAGCATTGGTCGGAGGAATTAGTAAAAAGGAGGCAATAGATAGGGGTTCAGTAATACTTAGTGAGCTTGGACTATCCGATAGACTGGAGCACAAGCCGTCTGAACTTTCCGGCGGCGAACAACAAAGAGTAGCAATTGCACGCGCCCTTATAATGAATCCAGAGCTTATTCTAGCAGATGAGCCCACTGGAAATCTAGACACCACAACAGGTAATCTGGTATTTGAGATGTTACTAAAATCGAGTGAAAAATATAAGACAACACTTATCCTTGTAACTCACAACGAAGAGTTTTCTAAAGACATGCCGAGGCTAATTCGCCTAAGAGATGGGAGAATAGAGGAAGACATTAGAAGATGAGAAGATTACTTATATCCATCTCTGTAGTTTTCTTCATATCCAACCTAAATGCTAAAGAAGTAAATCCCAATTTAAATAAAAACATAGAATCTTTAACCATAAATGACATAATGGTTGAAAATAATAAAAGAGTTGAAAAGGAGGCAATATTAGCTAGAATCAGCAGCAAAAAAGGCGAACTAATCAACAAAGATAAAATAAAACGCGACATAATCTCTATATTGGAACTCGGCTTCTTCTGGGATGTATCCGTTAAAGTTAAAAATATATCGGAAGATAAGAAAGCCGACCTTGTATTCTATGTAAAAGAAATACCGGCAATAAAATCCATTAAAATAGAAGGAAATGAAGAGATTGACAAAGAGGAAATAGAAAAGGTAATCACAATCAAAATCAACTCCCCCTTTGATATAAACAAAATAAGAGGAACCGCCCAGAAGATTAAAGAATTATATATAGAAAAAGGCTTCTTTCTATCAGAGGTATCTTACCAACCTGCTACTATTGAGGAGGCTATAAAGGAAGATACAGTAGAGTTAAAATTCATAATCTCGGAACATTCGAAAGTAATAGTGAAAAATATACACTTCTCAGGTACCTCTAAAGTAAAACCTTCCGAGTTAAAATCCATCATGGAAACCAGAGAGGGAGGCTGGTTCTCATTTATAACAGGTTCAGGCACATACAAAGAAGATGCATTTCAAAAAGATATGATGAGAATAACCCAATACTATCGTGAAAGGGGATTTATTAAGGCACGAGTAGGAACACCTTCTCTCAAACTCACACCCGATAAGAAGTTTCTTCTTATATTTATTCCTATCGAGGAAGGAGAACAATACCGTCTAGGCGATATAAAAATATCGGGGGATCTCATAGTTGAAGAAAAGGAGATTAGGAAGTTAATTACACTAAAGAAGGGTGACATATTCAACACTACTCAATTCTTCGCAAGAGATTTGGAGGCCATATCTGTACTTTATAAAGATATGGGGTATGCTTACGTAAACATAGAAACTCCATATAAGGAAAATGAAAATCAGAGAATCCTAGACTTTGAGCTAATAATAGAGAAAGGTCCTGTATGCAAATTTGAGAAAATCGAAATCATAGGCAACACAAAGACACGCGACAAAGTAATAAGAAGAGAAATGATTATCAATGAATATGATACATACTCCCACACTGCACTTGAGACCTCAAAGAGGCGAATCGAAGCACTTGGCTATTTCGAAAAGGTGGAATACAGAACTCATCAAGGCTCAGCATCACATCTAGTCAATGTCGAATTTGAAGTAAAAGAGAAGGCAACCGGGACATTCAACGTAGGGGCTGGTTTTTCTTCTGCTGAAAATTTTCTTGTTCAGGCACAAATAGGACAATATAACCTACTCGGGAATGGGCAATCTTTGTCACTAACAGCCCTCATATCTTCTATTAGAAAAATCTTCGAATTGTCATTTACAGAGCCATATTTCTTTGACACAAATTGGACATTCGCATTAGATCTCTACAATACGAGTTGGAACTACTACGAGTTTTATCGTTCGTCTACCGGATTTAGAATCACAACTGGCTATCCCATAAACTATAACCTCCGAACATATATTACATATACATTAGAAGATGTATCAGTAGAATCCGGTGTAAGCTTTGAAAACCAACGAAGAATCAAAAACTTGTATTCAGAGGGTATTACATCTTCCATAACACTAAAGCTTATATGGGATTCAAGAAACAACAGAATATATCCCTCAAGAGGCCAGTTCCATTCTATTTCTACAGAGATTGCATCGACCCTATTCGGTTCTGAAAACGAATTCGTGAGAACATACCTAAAAGACAATTTTTATTTCCAACTTCCATATTACATTGTAATAAAGGCTGCATCTACAATAGGATATATAACACCTTTTGGGTCATCTGGAATCCCAATATCTGAGAGATTTTATGTTGGGGGCATATATTCAATTAGGGGATTCACCTTGAGATCAATATCGCCTTTCCTTAAAGTCGCAAAATCAGGCATAGATCCTTCAAGTGAACTAGATATATTTTACTCAGGGGGGAACAAGCAATTAATATTCAATGTGGAGTTGGAATTCCCCATAATTCAGCAGGCCGGTATCAGAGGTGTTTTTTTCTTTGACAGTGGAAACACATACGACGAAAAGAGCTTTTTCTTTGATGACCCTTATTATGATTTTCCACTTGGTCTCCTTTATTCGTGGGGATTTGGATTTAGATGGTTCTCACCCATGGGACCACTCAGATTTGAATGGGGATTCCCCATCACAAGAAGAACACACCCCAACACAAAAATATACATTGACGATTCTTTCAAATTTGAATTCACAATCGGCTCCTCTTTCTAATCTCCAGAAATAATGTTTACTAAAAGATCTATTCACTTTAAGACGAATCTCTTATCTCGATTCAACAATATCAAATATGGCCTCAAACGAAGCATTAGGATAAATATTATAATTTGAGTACTTAGAATTTATTATTGCAATATTATCTTCATGCCAAAGACTTATATAAGGCAGTTCATCAGATATTATCTTCTGGATTTTACTATAGATAATCTTTCTTTTTTCTTTGTCTAACTCCATCCTACCTTCATCCAATAGTCTGTCTACTTCCTGGTTAACATACCTACCTCTATTCGCACCATTAGCATTGCCTCTTTCATCAGGTATGCTCTTTGAGTGAAATATCCAGTAGTAAAAATCAGGTTCTAAGGGTTCAGTCCACTGCATAGTATAAATCTGAAAATTACCAGCTTTTATATCGGAAAAGAACGTTCCAAACTCATAAGCCTTGAGTCTAACACCAATTCCAACCTCTTCAAGCATTTTACAAATCATCTTTGCAATTTGAATCCTGAATTTATTAGTACTGGTCTTATATGTAACAGTAAACCTTTTAAGAGGACCATCACCATCGGGGTCATAGAACCCCGCTCCATCAAGCAATCTTTTAGCCTTCTCTGGATCATACGCATACTTCTCTACATCCTCTTCATAAGCCCAATGTTCTGGAACAAGGACTGAATGAGAGGGTCTTGCCATCCCCATAAACTTACTTTTAATAATCGATTGTCTGTCAATAGCATACGCGATGGCCTTTCTAACATCTTTGTGTTTTAATATGGGGTCAGTCAGATTAATGCCCATGTATGTATAGAGTATAGATGGAGCAGAGATTACATTTACCGATTCATCTTTTAATTCTGCGGCAATGACCGGTATGGCTGCGTTTTGAATCAAATCGCCTCCTCTATTTAATAAGGATAAAAGTCGCGTATTATCGTCCCTTATAACTTTAAAAGACAAAAATCTCTTGGGGAAATTTATACCATCATTTGCCTTTTCAAGAATGATATATTCTTCGTTTATGTATTTGTATATTTTAAAAGCGTTTGTCCCCACAGGATATTTGGATAATATATTTCCCCTGTCACTATTCCTATTAACAATTCCCATCACCAGATCTGATACAAATGGAGAATGTGGGGCATCCAATTTAAAGACAAGACTATATCTATCAATCACCTTTATATCTACTATCCTCTTGTACATACCAACATAAGGAGAGCGCCTATCCACATCTCTAATCGAATCATAGGTGTATTTTACATCTTCAGAGGTAAGTTCTTCCCCATTATGGAATCTAACACCCTTCTTTATTCTGACGTATAACTCTGTAGGTGTATAAAAGTAAATCTCCTCCGCTAAATCATTTTTAATATTTAAATCCCTATCTATTTTTACCAAGCCATTGTAAATCAAACGACAGGCCTTAATTGAGTAGGCAGATACAGCATATCTAGGGTCAAGTGTATCTATGGGAAATTCAATCAATATCGTAAAGGTATCAGTAGAGTGGTATGTACATCCCTTAAAAATCAAGATAGATAAAAGCATACAACTACAAACAAGTTTTTTCATATAATTCGTGTAGATCGCGATTCAACATAGGATGTGATTAGTGGAAAGATTTCTTCCGGTGCCTTTCTCCCAAATATTATATCACCATGTCCATAATCCACAGAAAATCCTGTACTAATACCTGCAATAACCACTTTTAGTTGGTCATCTCTTAATCTACTCTTTAGGTAAAACACGGCATCTGGAGGACAGATCAAATCCACGGAACCCGTTATTGCAAAGATTGGTATATTTATTGATGAGATTCCTTCAGAAAAATTCGTTTCACCCTTCTTATCTCTTATGTATCCCTCCTCAAGCCACCTGCCAATCTGACAAACAAGAGTAGAACTTATATCCGAAGCAAGATTAACAAATATCCTTCTAAGAATCGGTGTATCTATGTTATCAATATTCGCTGCTACTTCAGAATATGGTATCGCTCGGATTAGATATAGACTCAATAGTTTTCCCCAAAACTCCTGCTTTATATGAGAGAATACACGTGAGGCCTTAAGAATAGGTATGAACCTTTTAAGTTCGGGCTGGCATGTAAACACTGGCGGACTAGAGATAGCCACCAAAGCTCTAACCAAATTTTCTACTTCTTTATTTTGTAATGCCGCATACATGATCATGCCACCAAGAGAGTGTCCAATCCAAAAGACCTTATCGGCACCACTCTTAATCCTCGCATTAT
Source organism: Deltaproteobacteria bacterium (assembly GCA_026416535.1). Lineage (GTDB taxonomy): Bacteria > Myxococcota > SpSt-1050 > SpSt-1050 > SpSt-1050 > SpSt-1050. Next base: position 1,366 of record JAOAFA010000113.1, on the reverse strand, counting down.
GGATAATAGCAGGGACGTCATATTTTACAATGTCATCAAAATATATATTCCACCTTGCTTCAGAAAAGAGGTGAGGTTTGGACGACAGTCCTACGGTCCTCATCTCTGCAATATATGTATCATATCCCATCTGTACAAATCTTCTAGCTAGGGAGTACTCGGGATTGAAATCCAAATTGTATCTATTCGCACCCAGACCATGACACAAAATTATAGGTTCCTTAAATCTTCTATTTTTTGGAATCCTTCTTGAAACTGCAAGGCTAAATCCATCATCAGATTGTATATAATGAATCTCATCAGGAAGCCATTTAATCTCAAAGTACCTTTGAACCAAATAATTATGAACCAATACTAAAAATATTATTATAAGGATAAAACAAATTAATGACATACCACCCTTTACTCTTTAAATAAAATGAATATAAAAGTAAATAAAATTTTAATAAAATACTTGATAATTTTATTAATCAGGTTTAATAAAGCAATGTATTTTATCCTGTCTAAGGAGCATTGGGATATGAAAATATACATGAAACTAATACCTACAATAGCGCAAGACATATTAAGAGTTCTCTCGAGAGATGGAGATATAGAGATTAAGGACAACAAAATAGATGAAGCTATCCTTGATGTCTCCAAGGTATTTAGGGATTATCTAGAAGAAGAGGAGGAGTTAAACCAGGAGGCAATGATCTTCATACAAAATAACAATTTAGCATCTAGGGACTTTGCAGCCGTAAAGGCAAAGCTGGCTGAAGAGAGAGGATTCGACTATGGAGATGAGGCTATTGAAATGCTCTTGGCTGACGTAGTAGATGCACTGCTTAAAAGTAAGAACATAGAAGAGGTATATGAAGAAAACAACACCCTAATAAAAAAGATGTATGAGGTTGTAAAAAAATATCTCGACGTCGATGAAGAGCTTGACAAAGAGGCTAGAGAACAACTAAAAAATCTCGAAGAAGGAACATTAGAGTGGGATATAGCCTATCGAAAGGCAATCCACGAAATTAAAAAGAAGAAAAACCTAGTATAAAGATTATACTTACTTAGGATCTGCACAGCACCTAAATCCAGTCATAGGGGAGGCAGCTGTCTTTGCAACACGTGCGGCACATCTTGAGGCATAGTCCGCCTTATCAGCGGAACCACCTTTTACCGCACCTTTTGTAATCTCAGCAGCGTTGCCCGACAAATCATATACACCATAACCACTGACGCATCCTGGAAGAGAGCCGGAGGCTTGAAGACCGCTCTTGTTACCTTCTGCATCTGCAGTATTACACTTACCTGGTACAAATGTGTTTCCATACGCAAATCTTGTATTGCCTGGTCCTTTACACGCCTTTTCCCACTCCTCCTC
>JAOAFA010000034.1 GCA_026416535.1 Deltaproteobacteria bacterium | reverse complement strand
AGATGTGTATAAGAGACAGGACCAGGACACGAACTCCTGTATTACCCCGGAACTGCGAATCTGTATAGAGCCGATGTCGTAGTGATCAACAAAATTGATAGTACAACCCATGAGAATATTGAGATTGTTGAAAATAACATTAAGCTGATAAACCCAAAGGCTGTGATTATACATGCCGACTCACCAATAATAATAGATAGTCCAGAAGACATAAAAGGTAAAAAGGTACTAGTTGTAGAGGATGGTCCAACTCTAACTCATGGAGAGATGAAGTACGGAGCTGGCATTGTGGCAGCGAGGCAGTATGGTGCTCATGAGATCGTCGATCCAAGACCATATGCTTCAGGGTCAATAAAGAAGACATTTGAGAAATATCCACATATTGGAACGCTTTTGCCAGCCATGGGATATTCCAAGACACAGATGAAAGAATTAGAGAAGACTATCAATGATACTCCCTGTGATCTTGTGGTCGTAGCTACACCAATAGATCTCGGTAGATTATTGAAAATAAATAAGCCATATAAAAGGGTTAGATATGAATTGAAAGAAAAGGAGACCCTTGGTCTCAAGTACATCATTGAAAGTAGGATTTTGAAATCACTAAAGAGGAAAGAAAAATGAGTGCAAGAGAGAGAAAGAAAAAGATAGCAGTTGTTGCATTTGGAGGGAATGCCCTTATTAAATCGAAAGAAAAGGGTACAATAAAAGAACAATGGCAAAATGCTGAAGAGGCCGCGATGGTGTTAATGTCTATTATAAAAAGTGGTTATGAACTTGTTGTCGTCCACGGAAATGGTCCCCAAGTAGGTGCAGCCCTCATCAGACAGGAAATGGCCTCTCCAAGTATCCCTCCTCAAACTCTCGACGCCTGTGTTGCAGAGACGCAAGGTTCAATGGGCTATCTCCTTCAAGTCTCGCTACGCAATAGAATGGTATATGAAAATATAGAAAAGCCAGTGTGCACTATACTAACCACAGTTGTAGTAGATTCAGCGGATCCAGCTTTCAATAATCCCACTAAACCAATAGGACCATTTTTCTCAAAAGAAAGGGCAGAAATATTAACGAGCGAAAATGGATATAAAATGATTGAAGATTCTGGGAGGGGATATAGGAGAGTTGTTCCCTCTCCAAAACCTCTCTCTATCCTCGAGATAGACATAATTAGACACTTAGTAGAGACTGGAAATGTTGTCATTGCCGGTGGTGGAGGTGGAATCCCAGTCTACAAAGATGGTTTAAGATATAGAGGTAGTGAGGCCGTAATTGATAAGGATTACGTGGCTAGCCTGATTGCGAGAAATGTTAGAGCGGATCTTTTTATCATCTTGACTGAGGTCAGCTGTGTCTATAAGAATTTTGGGAAGCCAGATCAAAAATCACTTGACACGCTTACACTGATTGAGGCAATTGATCTTTATAGAGAGGGTCAGTTCCCCAAGGGGTCCATGGGTCCAAAGATCGAGGCATCGATCGACTTTCTTATGAATGGTGGTGAGGAGGCACTTATTACCAATGCCGCGGCTCTGCCCGAGGCCATAGAAAGAAAAGCGGGAACTAGAATCATTAAGAATACAAGGTTTGGTTTTTTAGATAATAACTAACTTTGAAGAAAGGAGTTTGGGTGTGAAAAAGAGAGATTTTTTATGCCTGTATGACTTTAGTACAAAAGAACTAAATGAGATTCTTGATCTTGCAACAAATGTTAAGAAAAGGCCTAACTTGTACAAGAATGCATTTCAGGGAAAGACATTTGCATTAATATTTGAAAAGCCATCACTGAGGACAAAGGCTACATTTGAAATCGGTATTATGCAGATGGGAGGTCATGTAATATATTTCTCTCCAAGTGAGTTCCAGTTGGGTAGAAGAGAGGCCGTCTCAGATGTAGCTAAAAACCTTGAAAGATGGGTAGACGGGATTATATGTAGGACATTTGGACATAATATAATAGAAACACTTGCAAGAAACTGCTCAAAGCCGGTTATTAATGCACTAACAGATCTTTCACATCCTTGCCAGGCGCTATCAGATTATTTTACTATTAGAGAACACAAGCACAAGCTTAAAGGCCTAAAGCTTGCCTATGTAGGTGACGGCAATAATGTGTGTCACTCACTAATCTATGGCGCTGCTAAATTCGGTGTTGAGATAAATATTGCTACTCCAAGAGGTTATGAACCCAAAGCAGATGTGGTGAAAAATGCATATGCCGACGCAGTCGCAAACGGAGTAAATATAGAGCTCACTAATGATCCCATAGCCGCCGTAAATAATGTAGACGTAGTATATACAGATGTCTGGACGTCAATGGGACAAGAATCTGAGACAGCAAAGAGAAGACAGGTATTCGCACCTTATCAAGTAAACACTCGACTAATGGCTTTTGCTAAAAAAGACGCAATATTCATGCACTGCCTACCAGCTCATAGAGGTGAAGAAGTAACAGATGAGGTAATTGACTCTGAACAGTCCATAGTATTTGATCAGGCAGAAAACAGATTACATGTCCAAAAGGCCATTCTCCTTTACATCTATGGTATAAAGAGGAAGAGGTAGAGACAGCAGTTGCTCCCCAAAACCTTTCTCAAAAGGTTTTCTCACCTCAATAGCTTTGCTGCTTGTGTTTTGTCCTTACCTCCAGGTTTATTAAATTATATATTGTGGAAATAATGAAAAATTCTTCGAATTAACTATCAATTTATTTCTTTTCTTATTATAGTTAAAACAAAATTTTTGTGATAATATATTATTTTAGTATATGGAGGATAGTATGAGACTATTATGTCTAATTGTTATTTGCACGTTCTTCATAGGATGGGATTATTCCTCTGAACTTAAAAAGATCCAAGAGGATATTAGAAATGAAAATCTTGGTTGGATTGCTGGTGAGACATCAATGATTAAAAAATCTCCACAAGAGAGAAGAGCATATCTTATGCCTACCCCTCCAGAGATAAAATCAACAAACGTTTTTACATCTGATAAATTTTATGCATATCCTTCCAAATTAGACTACCGTGATTTCTTCGGTTATAATTGGATGACACCAGTAAGGAATCAAGGCAGTTGTGGGTCCTGTTGGGCGTTCTCCACACTTGGCTCCCTTGAGGCAATAATTAAAATTTATAATTCAGATCCGTCCATGGATCTGGATCTTTCAGAGCAGGAGTTAGTATCATGCACTATCACGGGAAGTTGTGCTTATGGGGGTTCTCAACTATTTGCAGCAAATTACATAAAATCCAATGGAATAACTGATGAGGCGTGTTTTCCATATATCGCTCAAGAGGGCGATTGTAAAGACAAGTGTAGTAACCCAAAGATATTCGAAAAAATAAAGGATGCCGGCATGGTTGGGTTTTTCTCAATTGCATCAGAAAACGACATTAAAGCAGCTCTTATTAAATATGGTCCTATTCCAACATCAATGAAGGTATATAGCGATTTTTACGCATATAGGGGTGGGGTTTATCAGAGATCTTCAAACTCAAGAGAAGAGGGATGGCACGCCATAGTCTTTGTTGGATGGGATGACTCAAAGAATGCATGGTTATGTAAAAATAGCTGGGGAGAGGATTTTGGAGAAAAGGGATATTTCTGGATAAAAAAAGGCGATAGTTATATTGGCTGGGGTACTGAATACATAATCTACAAGGATGATCTAAAACCTAGATTGTGCTCATCTGTAAACGAGATAAATCTGAATATAAACATAAAAGAGAGTTCCAAACAAGAATTTGAATTTGATATTTTCAATTGTGGCTCTTGGGTCTTCGAATGGAATGCAAGTCCAACAGAACCTTATATTCACATCGTTGATAAAAATGGAGTCGCAATTAGAAAACCCACCGTAATCAAAGGTTTTGTTGATGCATCTTTACTTTCTGTGGGTAATTATACATCTTATATTAATATAAAATCAGATGTAGCAGAGAATTCCCCCTTGTTAATACCAATCAGAATAACAGTGTGGAGAAAGGAATTGCAAGATGTAGGGGTTGATTTTGACAATAGCAGTGATGTAGTCGATGATGTTACAAACCCAGATATTGGTGCTAATGATGTGATCGAACACGACATATCAAGCTCTGATAATTTATATGAAGAGTTGCATAGTCATGATGTAGAGGAAGCCTTTGATTCACCTATACATGATACATCTACACAAGATATAATAGAGATTGGCGATTCTATTTATAATGTAGATCATGGCATCCAGATTACCAGAGAAATAAATAGTACTGAAAAAGAAGAACAAGAACATTATGGGGGATGTGGTTGTGGTTATATTAACTAACTTATGATAGATAATAGTGTAAGTTGGATTATACAGAATAAGGTTCTTTGGTGGGCACTACTCTTCTCATTGAATATAAAAGAAGTCCTTTCCATGGAAAAGACATATAACTATCTCACATCAGCAAACGGTTATTCTGCAATAGTATACGATGATGTCCTTAGGAGAACCAAGATGTTCTTCCCCCACATTTATAGAAACATCAATAAAGACAAGGAGGTCAAAAATATATTATACGATACATATTTTGGGGTTAGGTATAATAATAAGAGTTTTTGGCTTCCTGAAAAAGATGAAAGTTATGATTATATTGGATATTTAAAAAAGACAGGGATCATTAATATCAAAAGGAGGTTCGATGATATAGAAACTGAGGAATATATCTTTTCTCCCATGTCTTTAGATAAGAGTAGTATGATAATGATTATTAAAATTAAGGCGTTGATTGATATAAATGAGTTATCAGTATTTTCTATCCACAATTTCTACTTAGGGTTTGAAAATAACAATGTATCCTTTAAAAAGGAAAGGATAGTATATAATGAGTCCGATGCCTTCATAGAGAGTTCTGAAAATAGTCCTTATGTTGTGCTATATAAGCCACTTGTTGATAATAC
>JAOAFA010000002.1 GCA_026416535.1 Deltaproteobacteria bacterium | reverse complement strand
AGATGTGTATAAGAGACAGGATATATACAGGGCTTCATCAGACTCCGGAGATGATTGTGAATACAGCTATTCAAGAGGATGTGGACTGTATAGGACTATCCATTATGAGTGGTGCCCATAACGTCCTTATGCCCGCTGTTGTAAATTTGTTAAAAGAGAGGGGGGCAGAGGATATCGTCGTATTTGGTGGCGGGATAATACCTGATGACGATTTCGAATTTTTATATAAGAGTGGTGTAAAGAAGCTTTTTACCCCGGGGACGAGTATTGAAGAGATCGTCAATTGGGTAAAAGAAAACGTAAAACCACACTAAAAGTTTTTTCTATCTTTTTCTAATGAAATTTGCCAGCGGAGATTCGTTTTGCATAGTATTTTTTAAGGGGTGTCTTCTCGTTTTAAAAATAGTTGATGGATAGAATTGGAAAATATCTTGTAAAAGAATCTATAGCCTCAGGTGGAATGGCCGAGATATATAGGGGGTATTTAGAAGGACCTCACGGTTTTGTAAAGGATGTTGTCATTAAAGCAATTCATCCTCATCTTCTCAAAGACGAAAGGTATATAAAATTATTTTTAAGGGAGGCAAAACTCTGGGCAAGGCTAAATCACTCATCAATAGTGCAGGTTTACGAGTTATTTGAAGAGAAGAATCGATATTACCTTGTAATGGAGTATGTTAAAGGGACTGATTTGTTAAATGTTATAAGGCAGGCTGAGACATTGCAGAGACCTATTGGTATTCCGAGGACAATTAAAATATTCGAGTCTGTCCTTTCAGCACTTGATTATGCACATAAATTTAAAGATGACTCGGAGAATATCTTTGGGATAGTTCACAGAGATATAAGCCCACAAAATATCTTAATATCTGTATATGGAGATGTAAAGATCACAGATTTTGGTATAGCAAAGGCGTCTTTATCTACTGGTCTGACGTCTGAAGGGGCACTAATCGGTAAGGTAGACTATATGTCGCCAGAACAGGCACTTGGAATGGATGTTGATCTGAGGACCGATATATTTTCTACAGGTGTAGTCTTGTGGGAGACATTGACAGGTAATAAGCTCTTCGATGGGAACAATAACATAGAACTTTTAGAGAAGGTAAGGAGATGTGAAATAATTAGGCCTTCATCAATTAATCCAGAGGTGGATGAAAAGCTCGAAGGGATTGTTATGAAGTCTTTGCAGAAAGATAGACGACTTAGATATAATGATGCCACTGAGTTTTTAAATGATCTGAAGGAATACTTAAGAGAATATCCACACAGAATTGAAGAGGAGGATATTGCCGGCTTTATGAGAGAATTGTTTCCTGAGTATGTAAAAGATTACACATACGAGACAGAGCTGTTGGAAGATTCAAAGGTAGAAAGAGATGATAGAAGAGGAAGAGTATTTTTGTTGATACCTATCTTTTTCTTGTTTCTTGCTATGATAATACTATCAATATGGCTCTACCCGAAAAAGGTTGAGTTTATAGAACCAATAAGGGATTCAAATGATGCGCATATTAAAATAGAAGATGCCTATTATACTGAGGTCGGTCCTATAGATGTTGCTTCTCTTGTTGTGGACAACTTAGATTTTGGGTTGAGTGTTGGCATTCATGAACCCAAGGAAATGGTGAGAAAAGATATGAAGATGGGATATGAGCAGTCGGTTGAGGTAAAGCAAAGGGAACCCTCTGAAAAAAGCGCAGTGGTTATAAAGAAGGGGAGACTCTCAATAAATGCAATCCCATGGGCTGATGTCTACATAGGGAAAAAGAAAATAGGAACGACTCCCATTTTTGATTATGAGGTAAGGGCTGGTTTGATTGAGTTGATATTCAGGAACGATGATTTAGGTATTGTGAGAAAAAGGAGGCTTTTAATCGAAGCAGGAAGAGAAACCAAGCACACCGAGGACCTAACTAAAAATTAGGGGTTGTAGACCTCAAAAGTTCTGGATTGTAAAAATTAAAGGATTGCCAAATATTCCCTAACGCAGACGTTTGTTGGATAGTGGAGATTTGAATAGCTCAAAAAATCATCAGGGTGAAGATGTGCTGTTTCTAATGAGTAATGTTACTTAGATAGGGAGAGGTCTTGAGGATGTAAATAGTGAATGTTTCCCCCTGTCCTGAGTGAAATGGGGAGTAGATAAAATTAGTAAAATCAAAAATACAATGCTTTTATGATTACTCTAGGAGGTGAGAATACATAATGGATTACCACCTTGATTCTCGGTGGTCCACGCCCTATGGTCTATAGCGGGATATCCGTGTTAAAAGGCGTTTTAAGAGGCACATAATGAACTTCGTCCTCTGTGTTGAAATCTCCTTGATATTTGGGCTTTGATATAATAGATTTAATCTCAATTATGAAGGCATACATATTAGATACGCAGAGAAGAATCCCGCCTTTTGATAAAAGTGTATCAAAGATTTACTCTCCATTTATTAATTTTGGAAATCTGGTAAGAGAAGAGATTGCATTGGCAAAGGTTAAAGTCAGAGGAATAAAAGACCCCAAAGAGATTGATAACAGTGAGCCTGTTATACTTCTTCCTGATTATGTCTTTGTGACGGCCTCATTAATAAAAAAATTTATATTCTTGTGTCAAAATACACCCAACAAAATACAGAGGTTGTCAGTCATAAAATCTAAGCTAACAGATTTTTATGCTCCTCTTATGGATTTAAGTGAATTAAGTGTTAACGGTGAGAGAAGGCTACTTTTTGATATATTCTATATTCCGAAAGGGGTACCATATCTTAAGGATTGCACAAGTGAGAATATAATTGAGAGACTACGAAAAGAGGCAATTGATACTAAGGTAAGTCAAAATTTTGGTATAAGAGTTGAACGTGCTGTAAATGTAAAAAACAGGCCCTTTTTTGAGGAATTCCCAGTCACTGATGAGATCGTAGGTCATTTGACGTTTTGGATCCACCCTTTGCTCATGAATATTCTATATCTTAATACCTATCGAAATCGTCTTATGGCAAGTGAGTATTCATTCGGATTTTTAAACAAGAAAGAGGTTATTGATGAAGGAAACATACGTGGAAGTGTTGTGGGTAGCAATGTGTGGTTACATCCTACGTCCATTATAGAGAACTCTGTAATTGCTGATAACACGCGCGTGGGCGCAAGAGCTATAATAAAAAATTCTGTTATTATGCGAGATTGTAATATTGGAGATTGCAATATCATAAAAAACTCCTTATTCGGTGAGTCAGTAACATCCCTTTCAAACTCTAGATTTAGGTCTTCAGTTATTGCGCCTAACTGCACTGTCTCAAATCTTGGGTTTTGCTATTCCATGCTTGGGGAAGGTTCTTTTCTGACTACAGCAGTTATCTTTTTATATGAGGGGGTAGATTCAACCATAAAGATTAGATGTGGAAAAGAGGAGTACGATACAGGGAAGTATTTTTTAGGAAGTGCAGCGGGAGAGAATTCAATATTGGGCACAAGGGCAATAGTGAGTCCAGGCCTTTCAATACCCTCAAAAACGTTGATAGTCTTGAGACCTGAAGAAGGAGTGATGAAGATTCAGGATCTAATTGAATCCGAATATTATATTTGGGATAGTGCAACACTGAAGAGATTTGAGGATGTCTTTCCCCATTTAAACAAAACTGACTTTTTGTAATTAGTGAGGTAGAAGTTATGAATATCTATATTATCAAAACGGGCATTAGGATAGAGCCTTTCAAGGATGAGCCTGTGTTAAGTGTCTTCGGGCAGAAGACATTTATGAGATACATGATAAATATGATAAAGTCACTTGGGCATAGACCTGTAATTGTTGAGTCTTCTAGTGGGTTTGAGAGTGGTCCCGGTGTAATAATCTGCGACAGGGTCTTTGTGACAAAGAAGCTCTTAAATGACTTCTTGAAAGGTATTGATAAAAACACGATAAATATGTTGGGAGTAGTGCGATCTGCGACAACTTCATACATACTTCCAATAATGGATGTTGAGATTGGTAGATTGGAGGACGGTAGAGAGGGGATATTCTTTTCTTGTTTTTATCATCCAGAGTGTTCAAAATTGAAGGGTATTAGAGTAGAAAATATAGAAGCGGACCTAAAGGGCTTGGCAAGAAGACATATAACAAAGACAAGGGAGATAACAATAGATATGAAATTACCATCAATAGGTGATAAACAATTTGTATTGAAATTCCCTATCACATCATCTGTTGCGGGGCACATAAATCATTGGGTTCACATATTGAGACTGAATCATTTAGCCTTTGGCATTTTATGGCTTGAATATATTTATACACATATTGGTAGGACCACCTCTATGGTTCTAAGGTCACTTAAAAATGGTCTTCCCAAAAGTCATCATGAGATCCTGAGGGAGATGAATGTTATTGACGAGGAGGCAGAGATCCATAAATCTGCTTATGTGGAATCCTCGTTTATTGGGAAAGGTGCAAAGATAGGTGCTGGTGCGCTTGTCAGAAATTCATTTATTGGAGAGAATGTGGTAATCGGTGATGGAGCTACTGTGCTCAATTGCACTATATCGGAGAATTCGTACATATCTGATGCCACAGCAATAATCTTTTCTACAGTCTATCCTGATTCATCCGTATCTAATGTTAAAATCCAGATGTCCGTAATAGGGCGTAATACTTTTATCCATCAATGGTGTTCTTTTCTTGATGCAAGATTTGTAGGAGATGTCATGGTTTCACACAGGGGTGAGACCCTCTCCTCGGGGTCGCCATTTTTAGGCAGCTGTATCGGGCACAATTGCAATATGGCAGGTAAGGTATTAATAATGCCAGGTCGCACTGTGCCAAATAACATTACAATGGTAATGCGACCTGATGAGACTATTTGGAATATCCCAGAGGATTTACCAAAAAATGTTCCCCTTGTTCGAGACAATGGCACACTCGTGCCCCTATCATCGCTAAAAGGAGATAAGAGGTGAAGGGAAGAGTTTTACTAATGTTTTTACTGGTTTCATCTACTCCGTATGCACAAGAGATAGAGGGGGCAAAGCAGTTGTCTATGTCAAGTGCATTTTCGGCGGCGGCTAATACAAATGAGGCACTCTTCATAAATGCGGCAGGTATGTCGTTATACCCTAACAGATATAATATTGACCTCTTCTATACCTATAAAAATCGAGATGGGTTTAATATAGGTACCCTTTCAATATTGGACTCTAGCACATCGTATCCACTATGTGCAGGATTTGCGTTCTCTTATATGTGGGGGAAAGATGTTGATGTGGAAAGACAAGGTTATAGAATTGATTTGGGATTTTCTTATCCGTTTTCTACACGATTGCTTTGGGGGTTTGATGTAAAATATTTGCGAATCGACATAGACAAGAAAGCAAACGCAATTAATGCGGCTACCACAGACACAGGATTCATATTTCTAGTAACAAAATGGGCAAGAGTATCTGTGTTTGGACAAAATCTTATTTATATTGGAAGAGATGAATTCCCTATGAGATCAGGAGCGGGAGTTATGATAGGAAGTGAGTCATCATTTTTTGCTACTGAGGATACTATCTTTACATTTTTTAAAGATGGAGAGAAAAAGGTTACTCAGAGTATAGGGGCTAATCTCTTTTTAGGAGATTTCTTTTCGTTGTCAGCAGGATACAAGTATGATCAGATACCCAAGAATCATCACTACGTATCTGCCGGATTTGGATTCTTTTCGAAGGTTGCCGCCTTAGAGTCTGGATTTAGACAGGCAATAGAGGAACAGGATGATTTTGTTATAACAGTGTCTATCAAATTTTTTACGGAGTAAAGGACATGATTAGGATTACTTTGATTTTACTCTTTCAACTTTTATTTATTTTAGGAGTTGTTCAAGGAGATGAAAAGAGATATAAGGTTAATATCAAAATTCCGATCGACTCCGAATGGAAGAGACTCCCGCAATACTCAGGCCCAGACATATATTATAAGATCCTAAATGAGGACGGCATTACATTTCTGAGGGCACATTTCAAACCTGAGCAAAAGACAACCATTTTTTACCGCAAACTACCCAAGGTTCCTTCTAAGTATAAAAAGCTAAAATTTAAGTGGAGGGTATATAAATTCCCTGAGGGCGCAAATGAGACTATTGAAGGAAGAATGGACTCCCCTGCCTCAGTTTACCTGTTCTTCAAGGATGGAATTAAAAAGTATGTGATAAAATATATATTCAGTATGGCAAATAAAAAGGGGTTTAATTTTAGGGCCGCAGACTCGAACTTCTTAAATAAATTGCACATTGTTGTGATTGAAGATAGGGTTAGCGAGGTCGGTAAGTGGTTGGAATATGAGATAGACTTTTATGAGGATTTTAAGAGGTATTTTGAGAGAGAGGACGTGCCACAGTTTATGGGAATCGGAGTCTTATCAGATGGGGATGGAACAAAGAAAGAGGTAATAGCTGATTATGCAGATTTCGTCCTCATAGATACAAGTCGAGGAGAGGAGAAAGAGAGAGAGACAGAGTTGGAATAACTTTTTGTAAACACAAGTATAATAAAGCATCACTCAATTTGCTATCTCGTCATCCTCATAATATAGGGTCGCTATCCGTCAGTTAGATTATTTTGTTTGACATTTGTATGCCTTAGCATAAAGATAGGATTATGCGTAATAGAGTAGATGTGGGACTGACTTGTTTTATTTTAATCTTGACTTGTCCTTCATTGATTTTTGGCAAATATATTTTTAACCATAAAGGATTCGTCTTACATGATCATTGGGTATTTTGTAAAAGGTACACTAAAAGACCGCTCTTTTAAGACAATAGGCTATTTGAAAGAGGATGGAAAGATACAGAACTCATTATATAACACTGTTGGATATGTTAACGGGCTAAATCCCGGAGATGATAGATGCATTGCGGCCTATATACTCATTTTCGAACCGAAGTTGTTAGGAGAAAGTAATTAAACCCAATGAGTGATGTAATTGTCATTTGTAGTTGCAGGTTGTTTTAGGATAAACTTGTATTTTCTTGAAAATGGAGAAATCTCATTATATAAGGAGACCCCATATTTATATAAGGAGTTTATTGTGAAAAAGGCACTTATTACAGGAATTACAGGTCAGGATGGTTCCTATCTTGCGGAATTCTTACTCTCAAAGGGTTATGAGGTTCATGGTGTAATTAGGCGTAGTTCTACATTTAACACTGAGAGGATAGAGCACCTCTACATAGATCCGCACAAGGCAGAGGCAAGGTTGTTTCTACATTATGGTGATCTCTCAGATCCTGGTGAGTTAACAGAGATTATCTATAATATAAAACCTGATGAGGTATACCATTTAGGAGCACAAAGTCATGTAAGAGTCTCCTTTGATATGGCTGAATATACAGGTAATATTACTGGATTGGGAACGATTCGCCTTTTGGATGCCATCAAGAGGGCAGGCGTGAAGACTAGATTTTATCAGGCATCCTCTTCGGAACTTTTTGGGGCAGCTAAACCTCCTCAAAATGAAGGGACAAACTTTTATCCGCGAAGTCCTTATGCGATAGCGAAATTATATGCCTATTGGGTTACTGTTAATTACAGGGAGGCGTATAACCTCTTCGCAGTAAACGGTATACTTTTTAACCACGAATCGCCAAGGCGGGGAGAGACATTTGTAACAAGAAAAGTTACACGAGCTGTGGCTCGTATTAAGGCCGGACTTGATGACTCGTTGTATATGGGTAATTTGGAGGCAAGGCGAGACTGGGGCTTTGCACCTGAATACGTTGAATGTATGTATTTAATGTTGCAGAATGAATCCCCTGAGGACTTTGTAATCGGTACAGGAGAGGCTCATTCCGTAAAGGAGCTCCTTGAAGAGGCATTTGGCTATGTAAATCTGGACTACCGAGACTATGTTAAGATTGATCCAAGATACATGAGACCTACTGAGGTAGAGTGCCTAATAGCAGATGCTAGAAAGGCTAAAATGAAACTTGGTTGGTCCCCTAAAATAACATTTAAAGAGCTAGTTAAGATCATGGTTGATTCTGATATGAGAAAGGTAGGACTCAACCCCATAGGTGAGGGGGAGAGGATAATAAAGGAAAAATTTCCGAATAGATGGTGGAGGATTGACTGATGGAGAAGGACTCGAGGATATTTGTGGCTGGACATAGAGGACTCGCTGGGTCGGCTATTTGCAGGACCCTCGAATCTAAAGGATATAAAAATCTGATACTAAGACCACATAAAGAGTTGGATTTGACTAATCAGGCAGATGTTGAAAGATTCTTTTATGAGAACAGACCTGAATATGTATTCCTGGCAGCAGCCAAAGTAGGTGGTATTATGGCTAATTACACCTACCCCGCTGATTTTATTTATCAGAACCTAGCAATTGAGATAAATGTAATTCACTTCTCTTATAAATATGGTGTGAAGAAGCTTTTGTTTTTAGGTTCATCATGCATATATCCAAGACTGGCACCTCAACCTCTTAAAGAGGAATATCTCTTAAGTGGTTATCTTGAACCTACAAATCAGGCTTATGCAATTGCTAAGATTGCTGGCATAATGATGTGCAATTCTTATAACTACCAATACAAGACCAATTTCTTGTCTGTAATGCCAACCAATCTATATGGTCCCAACGATAATTTTGATCTCGAGACATCTCATGTAATCCCAGCGCTAATACGAAAATTCGTGGAGGCAAAAGAGAGGCAAGATAATAAAGTGACTGTTTGGGGGACAGGTAATGTTAGGAGGGAGTTTTTGCATTCCGATGATTTTGCAGATGCATGTATATTCCTCATGGAAAATTATGATGCAAAAGATGTGGAGCCTTTTATTAACATAGGTAGTGGTGTAGATATAACTATAAAAGAGCTTGCATATCTAATAGCGGATATTGTGGGTTTCTCAGGGAGTATTGAGTTTGATACATCTAAGCCTGATGGTACACCACAGAAGCTCCTCGACGTCTCGCGTATAAATAGACTTGGATGGAGGTATAAGATCTCTCTTGAGGAAGGTCTCAGAGATACTATAAAGTGGTTTATTACACACAAGAATAGATTATAATGAGTCTATATCCATCGCTACTCTTTAGTATTGCGGCTAAGGAGAGATTTAGCTTTGATAAATCTTGTGTTGATGAATTGTATGGGCTAACGGAGAATATAACACACCACCCATTCAAAAATCTTGTTGGGGTAATCTATTATAATTTGAGGGCAAACGGGTATTTGAATAGATTACCAATGGATTTAAGAAAGAGCTTAGATGAGAGATATTACGCCTCCCTTGCTTTTGATTTGTGTCAGAGAAGTTGGTTGGAGGATTTTATTAAGAGGTTATTGCCCAAGGACGTGGTTATTGTCTTAATTAAGGGTAGTGCCAACTGGGGGACTATCTATCCCCCCAGTGCCCCGAGGCTCAGCTCTGATATCGACATATTAGTCAGAGATAGCGATTTTGAGAGAATTATAAGTATCATGAATACCCTAGGGGAGAGATTAATTGTTGATAAAAATCGTTTATTTACTAATCACGTTGCGTATGAATATTCATATAGGATAAACAAGACTCCAATAGCTGTAGAGGTACACCGTAGATTGTCATATCCGTTTGTGGGGAAGGTCGATTACCAGAGGTTGTTTGGAAGAAGTAAGACTTACCCAATTTATAAGGATAAAAGGGTTAGGATACTCTCTCCCCAGGATAGAATAATAAATATCTTTATTCATTCGCTCAAACATGCTCACATAAATGTGCATGAGGTCGTAGATGCTTATAGAATTATTAAAAAGTATTCATTGGACATAAATGATATACTAAATGAGGCAGTAAAATACGGAGTATCTGATTATGCACGCATATTTTTGATTAAGGTAATAAGCCTTGTGGAGGGCGGTATGGCAAATGTTTTAGGGGATGATCGGCGTAATAATGATGTTATTACTTTGGTTAAGAGCAAGATTTTCGAATTTTTGCACTGCAAGGATGCAAAGGTCGGGTTGAGAGTTAGACAGATTATGTCGATGTTTCTTATGGATGATTTTGCTGATGTTTTGCGTTTTGGAGGCTTTTATTCAGATTTGAGATTCAAAGATTGGATTTATAATCTACTTTATGTAGCTACAGGTAAGAATTATGCAGAAGAAGAGAAATGAATTAATGATCTTCGGGATCTCCCTTTCGTTGCTGTTTATGATACTTTATCTTACTAAATTTAATCAACACATCTGGATTATTTACATCGCAATAGCCCTTTTAGGTATTGCTCTAATATTCCCCTACTTTTTTAAGCCCTTAAGTCTTATTATTAAACCCATCGGGATAGTCCTAATAGATATAGTCATCAAGATTGTCCTGGTTACAGTTTTCTATTTTCTTTTGACTCCTATTGCTTTAATTAAAGAGATTTTCGGCGTAAGAAGTATGATTAAGATAGGGTTTGAAAGAGAAATTGATTCGTATTTTACTGACAAAGCAAAGGTGAATTACGACAGAGAATTTTTTAAGAGGCTATATTGATGAATATCATAGGGATCTCGGCATTTTACCACGATAGTGCGGCGGTACTCATCTCAGATGGGGAGATCCTTGCTGCAGCTCAGGAAGAGAGATTTACACGGGTCAAGCACGATAGCAACTTCCCTATAAACTCCATAAAGTTTGTTATTAGTTATTCAGGAGTTGACATAAACCAGATAGATGCGTTGGTCTTTTATGACAAGCCATTTTTGAAGATTGAGAGGTTGTTTGAGACCTATGCCAAATTTGCGCCGCGTGGTTTAGTCTCATTTCTTGCGGCTATGCCTGTCCTGATTAAAGAGAAGTTGTTTTTGAGAGAACGAATAATAAATGAACTAGAGAAGATAGGTCTTGAAAGAAATATTGATATTCTATTCTCAGAACACCACCTATCACACGCTGCCAGTGCTTTTTTCCCCTCTCCTTATGAAGAGGCAGCTATTCTCACTATAGATGGAGTAGGTGAGTATGCTACAACTACGATAGGAGTGGGGAAAAGAAATAGGATTGAAATATTAAAGGAGCTTCACTTCCCGCACTCATTAGGTTTGCTGTACTCAGCCTTTACTTATTATACTGGTTTTAAGGTCAATTCAGGTGAATACAAGCTTATGGGACTTGCCCCATATGGAGAGCCAAGATTCTATGAGCTAATAAGAAATGAATTAGTGGATATAAAAGAGGATGGGTCACTAAGGCTCAACATGAAATATTTTGGATTTGCAACCTCTCTTAAGATGATTAACTCGAGATTTGAAAGGTTATTTGGCAGGAAACGCAGAGAACCGGAGTCAGAGATAACCCAACATGACATGGATGTGGCAGCATCAATACAAAAGATTACAGATGAGGTGGTTTTGCGACTCGCAAAAACAGCACGAAGACTCACAGGTCTTAGAAATCTTGTCTTGGCTGGTGGGGTTGCACTTAACTGTGTGGCCAATGGTAAGATCCTAAGAGAATCTATTTTCGAGAACATATGGATTCAACCTGCCTCTTCTGATGCTGGTGGTGCCTTAGGTGCTGCCCTTGCCTATTATTATTTGGGCGTGGGCAGTGAGCGAAAGATAGACCCGTTTGATTCCATGAAGGGTGCATTCCTAGGACCAGAATTCTCAGATGATGAGATTGAAGGGGCATTAAAAAGGTATCATGCAAACTATCAAAGATTCTCTAGTTTTGAACAACTAACTGAAAAGGTTGCTCAACTCCTCTCAGAAGGTAAGATAGTGGGTTGGTTTCAGGGTCGTATGGAGTTTGGTCCACGTGCACTTGGTTCAAGGTCAATATTAGGCGATGCGAGAAATAAAGAGATGCAGAAAGATATGAACTTAAAAATAAAGTTTAGAGAGTCGTTTAGACCATTTGCACCGGCAGTTTTATCAGAGATGAAGACAGAGTATTTCAACATTAGTGTTGAATCTCCCTATATGCTGCTTGTTTCGGAGGTATCCGAGAGGCACAGAAAAGAATTGAGCAGTGAGGAGAAAAATCTTAGGGGCCTAAAGAAGTTAGATGTTGTCAGATCAGATATACCTGCTGTAACTCATGTAGATTACACAGCAAGGATTCAAACAGTTGACAAGGATAGAAATGAAAAATTCTATGCACTGCTGAAAAAGTTTTATGAAATAACTGGTTGTGGTGTTTTAATAAATACCTCGTTCAATGTTAGGGGAGAGCCTATTGTGTGTACACCAGAGGATGCATATATTTGTTTTATGAATACCAATATAGATTATCTAGCGATTGGGAATTTTCTCCTTGATAAGTCACAACAAGCTTATAACTTTACCCCTCTAAAAAAGTCCTTTATTCTTGACTAATGATTTTAAAACTAAAAAGGAGGCATATAGCCTCCTTTTAGATCGAACAAGAGATACAACCTAATTCCTATTGCTACCCCCTCCTGATCTCCTCCCTCTAAAGCTGCCTCTTCCTTTTGAGTGGAAGCCGCCTCCCTTTCTCCCACCTTCCGAGCGAGCTTCTGATACAATAATCCTTCTCCCGCCGATCTCCTTTCCGCTCAGCTCGCTGATGGCCTTTGAGGCATCATCCTCATTAGCCATCTGTACAAAACCAAATCCCTTGCTCTTTCCGCTGAACCTATCAGTGACAATTGATACTGATTCAACGGATCCAATCTTCCCGAACATTTCCTTCAGTTCGTCTTCTGTCGAAGAATAAGGAAGATTGCCTACATACAACTTCTTGTTCATTGTACAAGTTCCTTTCCACCCCTGTATGGGGTCAAAATAAGTTACATCCTCGAGTCTATCCTAAAAATAAAATAAAGCAAGATAAATTTTTTGACATAAACCACTACATCCATAGTGTTATATCACAACTGTTGCTCACCTCTATTCTTTTGTTACCTTATTGTTGCGGTAAAAATAAAAGCCCACCTTATCTTATTTCTATGTTCCATCTTTTGCATTTATATAGCCAAAGATATTTATATTGAGGTGAGAAACTAAATAGGGTTTATATTGAGTATGTCTAATTAACGTTAGGAACTACAGGAAAGATTAAAACTAAAATCAAACAAGGTCTATTAAATAGATCTGTTGACAACAAAAAATAATCCCGCTTCTTAATCAGATAGTTAATTCATAAAACAAACAAACTGGATCCTCTCTCATATTGAGAGATATTAAGCCACGGGGAGATTAGTAATGAGGAAGGTTTTTGCTATTTTGCTCGTTGATAGTATATTCTAGAGATGAAAGAAGAGGAATAACTATGGTAATGTTTGGGTAATATATCAGTAGGCTTTCTACTCACAAGAATGGGGATTTTCTACTTATATCACGGCACATTGCAAGAGGCTTATTTTGCAATAATACATTACTACATTTTAGTTGACAGGAATGATATTGTTTGGTTTGATAAGAAAAGCAGATTTATGTGGAGAGCTTAAAATTGGAAGACAGGAAGATAGTGGACTCAATTAATAGAAAGCTTGAGAGACTTGCTACTCTGCCGGTTTATCTTAGGGGTCAACAGTATTTTAGGGATGGGTATGTACTTTCTCTAAAAACAGAGAGGAATGAAGGCTTAGTAAAGTTAATCGGGAGTGTAAGGAATCAGAATGGTAAAATTTATGCGACTATGGTCACTTTACAGGGGAATGAGATAATCAATAAAAGTTGTAATTGTCCTTTTATTGGGAATATATGCAAGCATATGGTGGCTATTGTAATTGCTTATTTAGAAGGGGTTTACCAAGAAGAAGAAAGGCATGTCGTACCAAGATTCTCATTGCTCGACCATTTGAAGGTCAAAAAGGTAAAAATAGAGACTGATCTTCAGAAGATAAAGTATGTAATGGCTTTCATCGGAAACACAAACGCAGTAATGAAATTTTTGGATAGTAAGACCAGTAAAAATGTGGGTCCTCTTACAGAGGACATAATTCAAAAATACACCCTAACCCCGCAGGAGAAGGTATACCTGTACTTTTTCAGGAGTTTCTATGACCCACTTTATGGAGGAATACCTATCACACAAGAGAATTTTAACGAGATCTTAGGGTTCTTTAACGTTGCAGATATCTATGATGTATTTTTACAAAGACCTATCAGACTTAGCACTAAAGGTTCGTATCCTCTGAAGTTTATGATAGAGAAGATAAATGACGAAGATAATTGTTTTATAAAACTCAAGCACGTCAAAGATGATATTGTAATATTTCCAGAAGGCAATCCAATGGCTATATATAAGGATGGCATAATCTATCCGCTATCAGAGGTTGAGTCAAATCTGTGGCAATATGTAATAAGATTTGGTGATATTGAGGCAGATAAGGATGATGCCCTAATGTTACTTGAACTGATAAAGAGTGAAAATTCCAATATCCACTTTATTGATTCTGTTGGGAGAGAGCTAGATGTGATCCTGGACTATTCTACATCGCCGAGATGTATTCTTGATGTAAAACCAGGGAAGGATGTCTTGCCAATTGGTGTGTTATTTGATTATTCCGGGGTTAGAATCTCTGATTCTGTTTTGACTACGAGGTATTGTCTGATAGACAACGGAGATAAAATAAATATTATTAAGAGGGATGTAGAATCCGAAAAGAGGATAAAGGATGACTTGATATCTGCAGGATTTGAGCTAACTGATGGCCTCTGGAGCATTAAATTAGAACAACTGCTTTCTCTCATCTATAATACACCAGAGTTTTTTAAGAGTAACATCACTCTGTCTGAGGATTCCGTAGTTAGGAAGATCTCATTTTTGAATCCAGTTACTTTTAGACTCAAATTGACTATGCCGGAAGGGTTAAATTGGTTTGAATTGAAGATGAATTTTTTCTCCGGGAAGAGGGAGGTTCCATATGATAAAGTCATAAATGCCCTTGTGGAGGAGAAGAGGTTTGTGGAACTTGAAAAGGATGTGTATCTCCCCCTTGATAATGATGTATTACAAAAGCTTATAGAAGATGCCCATGAATATGGCTATTTTGATACAGAGAAGTTACAATTTAGGATGCCTACCTTCTCTCTTAAACTAATAGAGGGTACATTAAAGCTAATAAAAAACATAGAGTACGACGATAATGTTGAAAGACTTAAAAGGATGTTCGATAAGTTTGAGGGGATTAGAGAGGTAGAACCCCCCAAAGGTCTGAATGCAAACTTGTGGGAGTTCCAGAAAAAGGGGCTTAATTGGCTTGTCTTTTTATCTGACTTTGGTCTTTCTGGTATACTCGCGGATGATATGGGATTAGGTAAGACTATACAGGCTATCTCTTTGCTGCTTTATAAGAAAGAGAAGGAGGGTACAAGGACTAATCTTGTTGTAACACCGACATCTGTTCTACAGAACTGGTACTTTGAGATTCAGAAATTTGCTCCTTCCTTGAGAGTTTATATATACTATGGAAGACTTAGGCGCGAGAAAGTTCCGTCATTCAACGATTATGATATAATTCTTACCTCTTACGGGATATTGAGAAGGGATTATGAGGTTCTGGAGAATATCAGATTTAGATATGTTATACTTGATGAGGCACAGAATATCAAAAATTTTGCCTCAATGACAAAGAAGGTGAGTAAACTTTTGAAGGCGGATTACAAACTTGCTTTAACAGGTACGCCTCTCGAAAACAGACCTCTTGAATTGTGGTCTATATTTGACTTTCTTATGCCTGGCTACTTAGGGGGATTGGAGAGATTTAAGCGGACATACGATGCCCCCATCGTAAAATTGAATGATGAGAAGGCATCAAAGAGATTGAAGAAATTGACTTCGACATTTGTTTTACGACGGCTTAAAGATCAGGTGGCATCAGATCTACCACCTAAAATGGAGATAATACAGAAGTGTAATCTCACAGACGAACAGAAAGAGATATACAAATCATTTCTGATTTCTCAAAGAGAGAAGGTCTTCAGTGAAATTGAGAAAAAGGGAATAAATAGAAGTTCACTTACAATACTTGCCGCACTTACCAAGCTCAGGCAGATATGCTGTCATCCAAATATAGTAAAGGAATTGAAGAATTCAAAAGAGGTAGGATCAGGAAAGCTTGAGCTCATGAAAGAGATTGTTCAGAACGTCTTAGATGAGGGTCACAGGATAATCATTTACTCACAGTTTGTTGAGATGCTTTCCATAATAAGAAAGGAGTTTGATCGGAAGGGGATTCTATACTTCTACCTTGACGGGTCTACACCTGCCTCCAAAAGATTACAGATCGTAGATGAATTCAATAATGGAGGATATGCAAATCTTTTCCTCATAAGTCTTAGAGCAGGGGGAGTTGGATTGAATATCACAGGGGCTGATTATGTAATACATTATGACCCATGGTGGAATCCTGCCGTGATGGATCAGGCTACGGATAGAGTCCACAGAATTGGACAGACTAAAAATGTCTTTGTGTATAAGTTAATAACCATAGGCACCGTTGAGGAGAAGATTCTAAGGCTTCAAGAGGAGAAGAAAAATATATTTGAAAAAGTGATTGGAAGTGAGGAGAATATAGGAAAATTGATTAGTAAAGATGATTTAGCAATGCTCTTTGAATTTAATGATTAATTTTTTGGCTATTAAGAGGAGGAACTTTATGAAAAAAGAGAATATTTTGAGATTGGTAGTTTTCATCTTACTCCTTATAGCATCGTTTGTTCCGTATTATTGCGGGACCACCAGGGATGAGACCTCCGGTGATGTAAAGAGTAAGGATGTAACACCCAGAGATATCTTAACAATGGAAGATGTAGAAACCACAGACGGAGGGTATTCCGTTGTTACTATTTATAATATTCAAAGTGGTGCGGTAGCCGAAAAGACACTGGTGGAAGTGAGGAATGTGGTTGTAATAAGTCCGACTTTCAAATCTACCTCAAAGTCCACAGATAATGACTCTTTCTTTGTGGTAGAGAAAGATGGCGGTCCGCACTCAGGAATATATGTCTACTACAAGAATCAGAAGGCGGATGTATCAATCGGGGACCTTGTGGATATCCGAGGTACTTATGTGGAGTATTACAATAACAGCCAGATAGTTGCAACAGAGGTCATCAAGAAAGGTACCTCTCCTTTCCCAGCCCCTATAGATGTCGATCCTTCAAAGATAAAGACAGGTGCTGAAGAGTCTGAAAAGTATGAAGGCTGTCTTGTGAGGGTCTTAAATGTTGAGGTAACTAATGATACGGTTTTGGGGACCGATGGAAAACCCCACGGAGATTTTGAAGTAACCGGCGGTTTGATTGTTGGAAAATTATTCCCAAGGAATTATAAGGCTAAGAATGGGGATAGGATAAATTCAATAATCGGTATTCTGAATTATAGCTTCGACCAGATGAGACTACAACCAAGGGGAGATAATGATATATCTATTGGTTCACTCTCCGACGGCGGAACTGATGTATCCGGTGATGCAGATATCACAACCGGTATAACAATTTATGATATCCAAGATATAAATTCATCAAAACATCCAAGTGAAAACTCGATAGTGAGGGTAGAAAATGTGGTGGTAACAGGGGGACAATTCAGTGCATCAGCAAACTTATATGGCATTTTTGTTCAAGAAAGGAATGGGGGTCCGTATTCAGGGATACTAGTTGTCTATAACAAGAATTCTGGTTTAGGACCTTTTGTGCAGGGCGATGTTGTAACCATAGAGGGTACTTATAAGGAGTACTACGATA
>JAOAFA010000133.1 GCA_026416535.1 Deltaproteobacteria bacterium | reverse complement strand
GACACTATCTCTCTCTAAGGGAGGGTCTGAGTGGTAAAGTTATGAAAGAGGTGGAGGTGCCATTTCCAGAGGAGGCAGCTACAAGAGGCCCTTATCATGGGATAGCATATGTAGACGGTGTAAACCCTTCCATTGTAGTATCATGGGGGACATATCATTGGGAACATGGATATGTAGGTATATTCGACAAGGATTTAAATCCAATTTGGGAGTGGGAGGCACCACCTTATGGTAATTTTGGCGGTGCTCATTCAATTAGAGTTGGGGATGTAGATCTGGATGGGAAAGATGAAATAATTCACAGTGGAGGGGTTCTTAAAGACGGAAAATTTCTCTGGAGAAATCCCTGGAATCACTACGATGCCCTTGAGATTGGCGACATTTTACCCTCAAGACCAGGTATTGAACTATTCTTTTGCTTTGAAGGCCCTGGACCCGGAGGAGTAAGACTTGTTGAAGCCGAGACAGGTAACACTATCTGGGAGAGATATGACTACCACCATTGCCACTTAGGATGGTCAGATGATATCAAAGTAGAGTATGCGGGGAGTGAAAGTTTTGTCTGGTATAAAAATGAGCAAGGTGGCTGGGCAGAAGGATTTCTATACTCGTCAGCAGGAGATGTGTTGGAGAGAGGAGAAGTTAATTATGGGACACCTATTGATTGGGACGGAGTTCCACCAAAGGAGACCTTTTGGAATGCGAACTATGCAATAGATTTAGTAGGGGATTACAGAGAAGAGATTATTAATGTAGAGAATCGGGTTGATGTGATTATTATAACAATATATTCTAATGTATCCCTAAACTCAAGGCGAGAATTATCAAAATGGGATTCAGATCGTCAATATGTATTAAAACAGGTGTGGACAGGCAAGTAATCCTAATTGTACCCATAATTCTTGCCGAATTAAGTCTTTTATGGTTCAGAAATCTGGCTGAACTTGTACCTTACTTGTTTTAAAAATACTCATTTCTACTTACACCTTTATTTGTATTACTCTACTCTTAATCTGACACGTGTAATTATATGTATATGTGGAACTGACTCTTATGTGATTTCCAGGGCAGACCACAAATACTCCCCTGGTTGTAAATTGTATGAGCCTTTCTATAAAATATAAGAATAACTTGTTTCTATCGTGACGGCTTAAGATGTACCTACGTCTGGCACTATTTTTATTCCTATTCTTTTTATTGACTTAAAGTGAATTGGTTGTAAATATAGCCTCCTAATTGAGGAGGTAAAAATTATGGATAATGAATATAAAGAAATATTTTATAGTGAATTAAAGGAATATGATAGAGAGATATTCTTTCTCTCCAAGGTCGAAGAGGTAAGACAGCTGCAGAAGGTCATTCTTATACCTTCCGAGTCAATTACACCTTATCCGGTTAGAGTGGCCCTATCCACGGCGTTTGTAAGTATATACACAGAGGGTTATCCACCAATTAGGATGACAAGGGAAGAAGAGAAAAAGATAACAGATTATTGCTATCAGATGTCAAGATACCGGAGGTATGCAGATAGAAGGTTTTATAAGGGTTGTGATATTGCGAATCTTATCGAGGTCTTGGCTCAGAGGAGGGCTGCTAGACTATTTGCAACAGAAAATCTTTCTGAAGATAAAATATATGTAAATGTCCAACCCTTATCTGGTGCAGCTGCAAATAATGCAATTTATGAAGCCTTTGTTCAACCAGGAGATGTTGTAATGGGAATGGCATTATCCGAGGGTGGACACCTAACTCACGGCTCACCATTTAATAGATCTGGGAAAAGATATACAATTGTCTCATATTGTACAGATCCAAAGACAGAACTATTGGACTATGATAAAATCATGGAGCAAGCAAAGGAATCAAGACCAAAGATGATAATTGCTGGTTGGACCTCCTATCCATGGGCCCCTGACTGGAAAAAATTTAAAGAGATAGCTGATGAGGTGGGAGCAAGACTTGTTGCCGATGTCTCACATCCTGCGGGTCTTATTGTCGCGGGGGTGTATCCAAATCCGATAGAATATTGTGATGCCGTAATGTGTACTACACATAAGACCCTATGTGGTCCAAGGGGAGCGATCATACTTACAAAGGATGAATCGGTTGCCGCGAAGATAGATAACGCTGTATTCCCAGGTGAACAAGGTGGTCCGCACGTAAATAAAATGGCCGCAATGGCAGTAGCGTTTAAGATCGCTGAATCAGAGACCTTCAAAGAGATGATGAGACAAATAGTAAAAAATGCCTCTGCAATGGCTGACCAATTTGTCAAAAAGGGGCTTAAGCTCGCAAACAATGGGACAAATACCCATATGTTATTGATTGACCTAAATAAACTTCCAAACTCAAAACCAGTACCAGTAAAAGGAGAGATAGCAGCAAGAATACTTGAATTGTGTGGTATAGTATTAAACAAAAATACTATAGCTGGTGACCCAACTGCTGCACATGCAAGTGCCCTCAGAATAGGTACTCCGTGGATAACTCAAAGAGGTTATAAAGAAAAAGAGGTAAGGGAACTCGCAGACATAATAACGGACATCATCTTTGACATCAGACCTTTCTTCTATCAAGGTCTAACAGGACCTCTACCAAGAGGAAAGGTAGAACTATCTACTATTGAAAGAGGTAAAAAAAGAGTTTTTGAACTTAACCAATCAGTCGTATTGAAATCAGATGAGAGGATCGGATATCCTTTTATACCCTTTGTTCAAGTTGGAGATGAGAAGGGTGATTACATATATTCAGATGAAAAAGAGGCCTTTGTTGAGATGAGTGAATATGGGATATTTGAAGTATCGGGTGAACGACCAAGGCATCTTTTACATCAGGTGCTTACAGCGGATGTTATAAACATGAGGTCAGGTGATACACTCTCCTCTCCTCTATTTGATGCAAGTGGTAAACTTATTGATTTTGTAAATGTATTTTGTGTCCAGGATGAGATAGAAGATAGATTTATTCTTTTGTGCAATCCACATAAACGAAATGCTGTCCTTGAATACCTTAGGAATATTTCAGATGGATATATCATATTTGACAAAGAAGATATTACTAAAAAGGTTGAGGGACCTGCTAATGTCATCGATCTACAGTTAGATCCTATCTTAGAAAAGAAGTTCAAGGGTATTCTCTTCTCGCCTTCAGTGTTGAAAAATGTTGAAGAGATTCTATCTGTCAAGATTGGAGATGTAGGGGGTAAGGCGGGGAATAACAGTTACATATTCAATGTAAGGAGTTTAGATGGAAGAAGATTTGTGGTAGCATTAGTAGTGACTGATGCCTATAATTCTATCAAGGAAGTTATAAGAAATGCGGGGCTTAAGGAGATAAAGTCAAACTCCATAATATTAGTAAAAAGGGAAGATGAGGAATTACATATACGGGAATTTTGTAACAAATATCCACAGTTTTTTAAGAGGGAAAAGGTATATTTTGTTGGGGAGCCTCTGCTAAGGGACTTATTTATTGAGTCATCAAAAGGAATATCAAAAGAAATATTTGCATTTGAAAATAGGGAGAATGAACTTAAACGCACACCAATTTATGAATGGCACAGGAAAAATGCCCAGAAGATTATCCCCTTTGCTGGATGGGAGATGCCGGTTTGGTATACCAGTATATTAGATGAACACAATGCAGTCAGAAATACCGCTGGACTCTTTGATGTAGCTCACATGGGAGTTTTAGAGGTAAAAGGTAAAAGTGTAGAATCCTTCCTAAATATTATCACTGCAAATTATGCTAGTTGGATTCTCCCTGGTCAGTCTCAATATAGTTATCTTTTGGACCAAGATGGGAATGTGATTGACGATATTATGCTCTATAGGAGATCAAAGTTCTCGTATATGATAGTTGTAAATGCAAGTAATGCTGAAAAAGATTTAACATGGATGAATTATGTCAACTCTGGAAAGGCTATTCTATGTAAAAAAAGACCATATCTTAATATTGATTCCCCAGTTGAAATAAGAGACCTCAAAGACAAGAGTGCAGGAGAGGAGATGAGAATAGATATCTCTCTCCAGGGTAAGATGGCACTTCCCACTTTGCTGGACATAATCTCGGATCAGAAAGAAAAACAACGCTTAAGATCTTTGAGACGGACAGAATTTCTGGAGACCGAAATCGAAAAAGAGTCTGTAATCATCTCGAGAACTGGTTACACAGGAGAAGAGGTAGGATTCGAACTCTACATCCATCCAGATAAGGCTATGAAATTATGGGAGTTGATTTTGGAGGCCGGGAAGAAATATCAAGTTAAACCGTGTGGCCTCGGAGCAAGGGATTCGCTAAGAACAGAGGCAGGATTGCCACTGTATGGTCATGAGCTTGCAGGACCCTTTAATATATCTCCGGCCGGGGCGGGTTTTTCTCCTTATGTAAAACTTCATAAACCATTTTTCATTGGAAGAGACGCCTTCATAGAAGCTGAAAAATTGAGGACAATGGAGATAGTCAGATTCATTATGACAAATAAGATATCAAGACCTGCAAAACAGAAGGATATAGTGGTGAGTGCACAAGGGGTTGTTATCGGATTCGTAACATCCTCTGCATTCAATGGCGAGGGGTTCCAAGTAGGACTTGCCTATGTGGATAGGAAGTATATAAAAGAAGGAGGAAAGATAGGGGTTTACTGTTCACCTCAAACAAAGTTAAATGTAACTGTTGGAGAGGAGATGAAAGTAGGAGACCGCATTGTCATTCCAGAGCCAGCAGTCATTTTACCCAGATTTGATAGGAAGAAGAAAAAGTAGGATTGTATAGTTAAAATAAATATAATTTTCTGTAGAGGCAAGGATCCGAATTTTAAAAAGACTGAATTGTATCCGTATAATCATTTCTGTATTTGCCCATGATTGCCTCCCAATCTATCTAATAAATGAGACATGCTATTCTTCGTATTATAGAGAGTCTGGATTTTTTATCCGATTTGAAACATCGGCAGTGGCATTCCTCTTTAGAGAGGATTAATTAAGGGAGGGGATTTAGTTTGTGTTGAGTAAGATTTTGGGGTGCCGAGGAACTTAGAATGTAGGAAATTTTTTGAGCAAATATTTTCGATACCTTATTTAGGCATGTCTGATAACTAAAAATGCTTAATTTACTTTTACATAAAACATTCGATTTATCGAATTAGTAAAAAATGACCTTTCGCAAAATAAACTAGTATTTCCTGTTCTTGTATAGATAAAGTAGAATCTCTTTAACAATCCTCAAAAAACATATTTTATTTATCTCCTTCATCTCGTGTCTTTATACCGTATTTCCTCATTAATGCGTGAAAGTTTGGTCTCAGCATACCTACGAGTTCTGATGCCTTAGTAACATTCCAGCCGGCTCTATTCAGTGCATTTATAACAAAATCTTTTTCTACTTGTGAATATATGGCTTCTCTTAATCTCCTCTTGACCTCTTGTAATTCTTCTGCTGTTTGAGGGATATGGTTTGTAACTGGTTTTCCCTCACATCCACTATTTCTTATCTCTTCAGGTAGGTCAACAAGTCTTACGATCTCTGAGTCGGTAGTTGCCGCGATTCTCTCGATCATATTCCTGAGTTCTCTTACATTCCCAGGAAATTTGTATGACAATAGCTTTGCCATGGCTTCATTAGAGAATGCCCTTACCCTTGTCTTAAGCTCCTCTTGGGCTATGGATAAAAAGTACATAGCAAGTATGGGGATGTCTTCTGGTCTCTCTCTGAGTGGAGGCAGATGTATAGGGATTACATTCAGTCTATAAAACAGATCTTCTCTAAATAATCCCTTTTCTATTAGTTGTGTCAGGTCTTTATTGGTTGCAGCCACAATCCTGACATCTATCTCTACCTCTCTCTCACTTCCCACAGGTCTTATCCTTTTAGTCTCGATCGCCCTAAGTAGTTTTCCCTGAAGTTCAAGAGAGGTATTCGAGATCTCATCAAGGAATAGTGTCCCTCCATTTGCCATCACAAAATACCCAGGTCTATCATAGGTTGCTCCTGTAAATGCCCCCTTAATATGCCCAAATAATTCGGATTCTATGAGTGTTGGGACAAGGGACGAGAGATCAACCCCGATAAAAGGACCATTGCTTCTATTGCTATTCTGATGGATTGCATGGGCAATCAGCTCTTTTCCTGTCCCTGATTCACCGTAAATGGTCACTGTAAAGTCAGTAGGAGCTATCTTCAGTATCTGGTTCATCACATCTTCCATTACCTTTGAACGGTATATTATTTTTGTTGATTTTTTCATCTTTTCAATCTCTGTTTTAAGTCTCTCGTTCTCTTTTCTAAGGTTTCTATCTTCTATAGCTTTATGTACAGATATCAATAGCTCGTCAGGTGAAAAGGGCTTTGGTACGTAGTCAAAGGCTCCTTTCTTTATGGCCTCAATACTTGTCTGTATGGTAGCATAACCAGTTATAATTATTATTGATACGTCCAATCTCTTGTTTCTAATCCTCTCGAGCACATCAAGTCCTGATGTGTCTTTCAATTTTAAATCTAGTAAAACGATATCATAATCCCCATTTATAGCCTTTTCAGCGCCTTTTAAACCTGACATCTCCATATCTACCGAATAACCAGCATCTTCCAAAATCTTTTTACAACTAATGCAAACTGTCCTTTCGTCATCTATTACAAGTACTTTTACCTTCTCTTCCATAAAAAGCCCTCCAATCTAAGGTTCTTGCATTGGCAAGATTACTGTAACTCTTGTTCCTTTCCCCTCGGTGCTCTCTATCTCAATCGAACCATCATGTTTCCTAATAATTCCAAGGGACACGGATAGTCCAAGACCAGTTCCTTTACCACTTCCCTTGGTGGTGAAGAATGGCTCAAATACTCTGTTTATATGCTCTTTGGGAATACCCTTGCCATTGTCGATTACTGCAATTCGGGCAAAGCCAGAACTTGAGTCTTCTTCTGTAATTATTGTAATCTCCCCATTCTTTTCACAGGCTTCAGCTGCATTTAAGATGAGATTCACAATAACTTGTTGGATCTGCTTGGGGTCAACAAACACATAAAGCGGGTGTTCACACAGTTTTAGACTTGTTTTTATATTTGCCATAGATTCGTATTTCTCTGTAAGATTAAGAGAATTTCTTACAACTTCATTTAGGTCAACTATCTCCTTTTCCATGGGTCTCTCGCGTGCAAAATCCAAAAGCGACTTAACTATGTTCTTGCATCTCGTGGTCTCTTCAACAATGATTTTGAGATCTTCTGCCCTGGGGTCGTCAGGAGGAAGATGTTTGAGCATTAGACTTGACAAAGAAAGAATAGCTGTAAGGGGGTTATTTATTTCATGAGCTACGCCTGCCGCAAGCCTTCCTATGGAGACCTGCTTTTCTACACGAGAGAGTCTCTCCTCTGTCATCTCTTGAAGTTTTAGGTCTCTCTCCTTTATCGCCTTTAGCATAGTATTGAAGGATTTTGAAAGTCTGACGATTTCGTTTACAGATTCGATTTTTACTTTGTAATTAAAGTCTCCCTGAGCTACCCTGTCCATTGCGTCAGCGAGACGCTCTACTGGCTTTACAAGCCACATTGAGAAAAGAAATGTCATGAGAAACCCAAATAACATACCAGCTATAATCAAACCCGCAAATAATTTGGATGTCCTTTCCCTTACATCTCCATAAACCTCCTCTGGTGTCCCTATCCCAAGCATACCTATAACCTCACCCTTGTAATCCAATAGTGGGGAGTAAGCTGCAAAGAATCTCGTATCAAGAACTTTGGGTCTTCCTACGAAGCTCTTCTTCTCTTTCAGAACTGCTGACGAGACTACACTGTCTGCTTTTGAGTCTACCGCGTTAGGACCAATCGTAGTAAGTATTCTCCTGTCACCCAAAAATATAGATATCTGATAGTTTTGATTCCCAAGGTTGGAGGCAAGAAGTTTTAATCTGTCAGCAAGTTCGCTCTTGTGGTTTATCTTTATCCCGAGCACAAAAATATCTCCAAACCTGTTTTTGATCCCTGAAACTACAGTAAGCAGATCACGTTCAAATCCAAATAGGAGACGGCTGAGTTTAGACGGTAGAATTATATTAGACGAAACAGCACCTGAATTACTACTAATATATTCCATAAAACTGCTCAAAGAAGACTCCTCAATAATTGACGGAACTAGTACCTCAGAACTAATATCTCTCTCATCAGAATTAGCCCTCCTCATAAAATAAATATTCTTATCCCTGTAATTTATAATCAGGAAATCAACAGGAATATCTGAGACAAAATCATTTGCAAAAGCCTCTTTTACCTCTTCAATACCTTCTTTTTCTGCCAGAATTCTGCTCAATAATCTCAGTTTATCAACAATGGAATTATAAGTATGTTCTACCAGTTTCAGGTCAACTGCAACCTTTGAATATGCGAGCTCCTCTACCTTGTTTGTAAAGACCGTAATTCCAATAAAGATGGTAGCAGATGCCGACGAGACAATTAGGATGACAAATGCTAGAAAAAGCCTTGTCCTCAGAGACATCCTGTTAAAGAGAATCTTTGACTCAAGAATAAACCTCTTCAGCATGCTGTTCAAAATTCCTCCTCGTAAGGATCAGGCATTAAGGTGATGTATTTAGCCTAAAAAGTCAAACAAAATGTATAAGTTTTAGGTACATGTATGAAAAACAAACACACCCCGTTTCCGTAGTCCCAAAGAGTAGCGATAGTTTTTAGCGGTCAACAGGGTAAAAAAGTAACTGGCACCTTGGTTGGGTCCTTAAAATAATTAGTACGAACACAAATATTACTGCTGTTGCCATCGGAGCTCAGACCTCACTCTTTATATCTTAAGACTCAAAATAATCCTTATATTTATTTTTCTGTTTTGCATAAGCTTAAAACAAGACACGATACCTAAAAATATTTTTAGTTATTATGAGTATGTCACTTGAAAATTAAATTTATCCGATTTGGATTGACATAAAAAAAATCTTTGTTATAGAGATTCTCGCATCATTTGAGGGGGAAATAAACGGAGGAATGAGATGAAGGTCTCCTCACAAGCATTTAATTGGTTTATGCAGAGGATCACCGCTATAATAATCGCCATTGGGCTGATAGTCCATTTTGTTGTCCTACACTTCCTTATAGAGCGACCTATAACTGTTCACAAGGTGGCTGAAAGACTTCAATCCTTTTGGTGGGTTCTCTTTGATTCAATCCTCTTGGTAGCCGTAGTGTATCATGCACTTTATGGATGCTATAATATTGTAAATGATTTTAGACCTTCGGAGAGAATGAAAGGATTTTTGGTGATATTTTTGTGGGTACTCGGACTAGGAGCTGTCGTAATAGGAATAGCAAATCTCCTTCCTTTTACAAAGTCTATGTGAGTAAGGAGTGATGCCACATGATAAAAAAGTATTTTTACATAAGTGAGATAACTCTTAATCGAAGCATAAATCTCTTTTCCTTTTTATTAATGCGACTTACAGGTATAGCACTCTCAGTCTTTATATTCCTTCATATCTGGACCATAGGGCAGATTCAGAAGGGGAATGATAGCTTCAATGAGGCGATGAGGGCGTATGATAATGTAGTAGGTTGGACAATGGAATATCTTTTACTCCTCGCAGTTCTCTACCATATGTTCAATGGCTTGAGATTGATTGTGGCTGATTTTTTTAACCTCACGGAGAGACAAAGAGGCCTTTTGTGGATTGTCATAGTCATAGTTGTGTTGATTGCATCCTCAAGCTTGTTTGTATTTTTCCCCATAATCCCTAGGAGTATGTAGAGGAGTCTTTTATGAGATACTTCCCTGTAATAGTCGTGGGTGGTGGATTGGCGGGACTTAGAGCTGCCATAGAGGTAAATATGCACAATATTCAGGTTTGTGTTCTCTCCAGGGTTCATCCGGTTAGATCACACTCCCTCGCCGCTCAGGGAGGAATAAACGGTGCCCTTGGTAATCACGCAAGAGGGGTCTATGATTCTCCCGAAAAGCATGCCTTCG
This sequence comes from Deltaproteobacteria bacterium, assembly GCA_026416535.1. Lineage (GTDB taxonomy): Bacteria > Myxococcota > SpSt-1050 > SpSt-1050 > SpSt-1050 > SpSt-1050. Next base: position 8,382 of record JAOAFA010000133.1, on the reverse strand, counting down.
ATACAGTTAAGGGCTCAGATTACCTGGGAGATCAAGATGCAATCATTAGAATGTGCAATGATGCACCTCTGAGAATCTACGAGATGGAACATTGGGGTTGTCCTTTTTCAAGGACATCGGAAGGGAAGATCGCACAAAGGCCGTTTGGTGGCGCAGGTTTCCCCAGAACTGCTTATGCAGAAGATAAGACAGGACATGTTTTGTTGCATACCCTTTACGAACAGATTGTGAAATTCGAGCATTCTTCTGAAAGAGCAGATATCGTAGTATTAGATGAGATGTTAGTTACCTCATTGGTGGTAGATGATGGTAGATGTGTGGGCGTCGTTGCCCTGAATTTGAAAAGTGGGCAGTTCGAGGCATTTCAATCAGATGCTGTAATATTTGCAACAGGTGGTTCTGGAAGAATCTACTCTAATTCTACAAATGCACTAATCTCAACAGCATTAGGTATCTATATCCCATTTAGGGAAGGGGCTCCACTAAAGGATATGGAGTTTATCCAGTTTCATCCGACCACCCTTATCGGGACAAATATACTCATGACAGAGGGTTGCAGAGGTGAGGGAGGATTCCTACTCAATAATAAGGGAGAAAGATTCCTGGCTAACTACGAGGATTCAAAGAATGCCATGGAGGTAGCCCCAAGGGATATTGTTGCAAGAAATATTCAAAGAGAGATAGATGCAGGAAGAGGCTTTGAAAATTCTTATGTCCATCTCGATATAAGACATCTTGGTGAAAAGAGGATTAACGAGAGATTACCGGGCATCAGAGAATTGTGTATAAAGTTTGCCAATATTGATCCTGTAGTAGATCCTATCCCAGTTCAACCAGGACAACACTATACAATGGGAGGGATTGATACAGATATTAATGGTGCATCAGAGATAAAAGGATTGTATGCTGCCGGGGAATGCGCCTGTGTCTCAGTTCATGGGGCAAATAGACTCGGTGGAAATTCCCTGTTGGAGACTATTGTATATGGTGCCATAGCTGGAAGGAGTTGCGCAGAATACGTCTCTTCTCTATCTAAAACAAAGATAGGTACTGAGATAATAGAGGCTAGGTTAAGAGATGAAGAGAGGAGGGCAAAAGAGATAGTGTCAAAGGACGGAGATTACATCATCTGTGATGTAAGAGATAAACTCGCTCAAGTCATGGCACAAAAGGTGGGTTTATTCAGGAGTGAAAGTCAACTCAAATCAGCGCTCGAGGACATTCAGGAGGCTCGTGAGAAATTTGCCAAAGTAAAGTTTAACTCAAAGAGTAAGTCATTGTCTTATAACTATGAATTCATAAACTACCTTGAGACAGAGGCAAATATATGTATTTCAGAAGTCGTTGTTAGAGGAGCAATTGAGAGGAGAGAATCCAGGGGCTCTCACTTTAGAATTGATTATCCCAAAAGAGATGATGCCCAATTTTTAAAACACACTATTGCAAGGTATTCAAAAGGCGAGATTTCGCTCTCCTACAAACCAGTGAAGATTGTCAAGTGGGAGCCAAAGGAGAGGAAGTATTAGTAAGGAGAATTACTGTGGATAAGGTAATCTTTGAGGTCTTTAGATTTATTCCAGAAGAAAATAAAAGCCCTTACTTTGAGAGATTTGAAGTGCCCTATACAAAGGGGATGACAGTGCTTCAAGGTCTTCTATATATACAATCAAAGTTGGACGGCTCTCTGGGTTGCAGATTTGCATGTAGGGCAGGGATATGTGGAAGTTGCGCAATGCACATAAACGGTGTATACCGCCTTGCATGTGAGACTCAAATATCCCTATTAGGTGAGATAGTGAGGGTGAGACCACTCGGACATTTACCCATAATAAAGGACCTGGTGGTAGATATGACTGAATTTTGGAATAAGTATAAACAGATAAAACCCTACTTAATACATAGTAGTAGTCTGCCAGAAAGGGAATTTTTGCAGTCTGTCGATGATAGAGAAAAGCTTACAAAGATAGTGGATTGTATTCTGTGTGGTGCCTGTTATGCTGCTTGCCCGGTAGTGGGGACCCATAAGGACTACATTGGCCCCCATGCCTTTACAAAGGCAAATAGATTTATTAGGGATTCTAGGGACAACGGCACTCTTGAGAGGCTTAGAATTGTCGGTGGAGAAGACGGTATCTTTAGATGTCATACAGTATTTAGTTGCCAAGAGGTCTGTCCGAAGGATATTGACCCGAGTGGTTCCATATCTGAATTAAAAATGCTAACTACGAGACTTGCCTTTACCTCCTTTGATAAAAGTAAAATAAAAGTGTGAGGTTTTAATTATGAAATTGCATGAGTATCAGGCAAAAACTTTGTTTAAAGAGTATGGTATCCCTGTCCCAGACGGGGATGTTGCAAAGACTCCTGAGGAGGCACGAGAGGTCGCAAAAAAGCTAATGGGAGATAAATTCGTAGTGAAGGCCCAGGTGCAGGCTGGAGGAAGAGGTAAGGCAGGAGGGGTGAGAGTTGTATCTACTGCTGAAGAGGTATTTTTGGCTGCTCAAAAAATCCTCGGTATGAGGCTTGTAAGCAAGCAGACAGGTCCTGAAGGCAGGCTCGTAAAAAAGATCCTGGTTGAAAGAGGTTTGGAGATCAAGTCAGAGATGTATTGCGCCTTCCTAATAGATAGGTCGAAGGAGAGAGTGAGCCTTATATTTTCGACGGCCGGAGGAATGGACATAGAAGAAGTTGCAGAGCAACATCCGGATAAGATAAGGAAAATAGCCATCGACCCTGTGAACGGGCTTCAACCCTACATCGTAAGAGACCTTGTATTCTATTTCGGGATTAATCCTAATCTCTCGTCTTCACTCTATAATCTGCTGTCAAATATGTATAAGATGTTCATAGAGAAGGACCTCTCTCTAATAGAGATAAATCCATTGGTAATAACCGACAGAGATGAGTTGATGGCAATAGATGCTAAGGTGAATGTCGAAGATAATGCCCTGTTTAGGCAGAAGGCTCTTGCAGAGATGAGAGACCCTGATGAGGAAGATCAGAGAGAGAGGATAGCCCATCAATATAATTTGAATTATATTTCTCTATCAGGCAATATCGGATGTCTCGTTAATGGTGCAGGACTCGCCATGGCTACCATGGATATAATAAAGTATTTCGGTGGTGAACCGGCGAACTTCCTCGATATAGGTGGTGGCGCAAATAAGCAATCAATTACTGAGGGGTTTAAATTGATATTGTCCGATCCAAAAGTCAGAGGTATACTTGTGAATATATTCGGGGGTATAGTTAAATGTGACCTTGTAGCACAGTCAGTAATAGAGGCTGTTAAAGAGATGGGTATCTCTGTTCCACTCGTAGTTAGGCTCGAGGGGACGAATGCAGAACAGGCAAGGGAGATAATTAGATCATCTGGTATCAAACTCTACTATGCCCAAGGTATGTCAGAGGCGGCAGAGATGATCGTCAAACTTGTCACCTAAAGAGAGGGTCTTTTTATGGCAATTCTCGTAAATAAGAATACCAAGGTAATTGTTCAGGGTATTACTGGAGAGAACGGCAAATTTCACACATCTCAAATGCTCGCTTATGGTACAAAGATAGTTGGGGGAGTAACACCAGGAAAAGGTGGTCAGAGTGTGGAGGGAGTACCAGTATTTAATACGGTCTCAGAGGCAGTCCGAAAAACGGATGCGAATGCATCAATTATCTTTGTCCCAGCAAGATTCGCCCCGGATGCCATCCTTGAGGCAGCGGATGCTGGGATAAGACTTATCGTTGTAATTACCGAAGGTATAGTGCCCTCTGATATGTTGAAGATAAAGTATTCTCTGAGAGGCACCGGTGTGAGAATTATAGGTCCAAACTGCCCAGGTATAATTACTGCCGATGAGTGTAAGGTTGGTATTATGCCAGGTTATATCCACAAGAGGGGGAAGGTGGGTGTCATATCTCGCTCAGGAACTTTAACTTACGAGGCTGTCTATCAACTCACCAAGCTCGGGATAGGAGAGACGACATGCGTGGGCATTGGTGGGGATCCCATCGTAGGGACTACTTTTTTGGACCTACTTGAGCTCTTCTCCAAGGACGATGAGACTGAATGCGTAGTAATGATAGGTGAGATCGGCGGTAGCGCTGAAGAAGAGGCGGCTGATTATATAGCCAAATATTTCAAAAAGCCCGTTGTATCCTTTATTGCCGGAGCAACAGCCCCACCGGAAAAAAGGATGGGTCATGCAGGTGCGATTATTTCAGGAAAGAGGTCAACGGCACAAAGCAAGATGGAATACCTCAAATCAAAAGGTATAAAGGTAGTCGAAAATCCATCACAGATTGGAGATACAGTATGGGAGATACTAAAAAAGAAGTAAAGGGGAATATTACCTGTTATGAGGATGGTAGAACCAAGATAACTCTTAACACAAAGTGGTGCAAAGGGTGTGAGTACTGTGTTGTATTTTGTCCCAAAAAGGTTCTCTCTATGGAGAGGGGCAAGGCAATAGTAGTGGACCTTTCTCAGTGCACGAGGTGTATGCTGTGTGAACTTAGGTGTCCAGATTTTGCGATCGAAGTAGTAAAATTGGACGAAGCAAAGGAGAGTTAGAGTTATGGCAGATATAAGATTTATTCAAGGCAACGAGGCCTGCGCACTCGGTGCGATTTATGCAGGCTGTAGATTCTTTGCTGGATATCCTATTACCCCATCATCAGAGGTTGCAGAGATGCTTTCTGAAGAGTTGCCTCTCGTAGACGGTGTCTTCATTCAGATGGAGGATGAGATTGCGGCAATGGCAGCTATAATCGGGGCGTCCCTTGCTGGTAAGAAATCGATGACTGCTACGTCAGGTCCTGGGATGTCCCTAAAACTTGAGAATCTAGGATATGCATGTATTACCGAAGTGCCTTGTGTTATAGTGAATGTTCAAAGGGGCGGCCCTTCTACGGGCTTGCCGACTTCACCCGCGCAGGCAGACATCATGCAGGCGAGATGGGGTGCACACGGAGATCATCCAATAATAGCCCTCTGCCCATCATCTGTCTCAGAGATGTTTACTGAAACAGTAAGGGCATTTAATCTCTCAGAGATGTTTAGGACACCTGTGATAGTCTTGAGTGATGAGATCATAGGTCACATGAGAGAGAAGATTGTAATCCCACAAGAAGGAGAAATACCGATCGTTAATAGAAAGAAACCCAAGGTGCCTCCTCATGAGTACAAACCATTTAAGGGAGAAGAAGACTTTGTCCCACCAATGGCCGCTTTTGGCGAAGGTTACAGATACCACGTTACGGGGCTGTCTCACAACGAAGAAGGCTTCCCAATCCAGAGTGGTGAACTCGTGCATCAAATGAATGTAAGGATGCACAACAAGATCTACAAAAATCTGGATAAGATTATTAAAAATGAAGTGTATATGTGTGATGACGCGGAGATAATAATATTCGCCTTGGGTGGTGCTGCAAGATCATCAAAAGGTGCCATAAGACATCTTAGGGAGGAGGGTATAAAGGCGGGGCTCTTCAGACCACTAACTATTTGGCCCTTCCCTGAAGAGGATTTAAGGAGGGTTTGTTCAAGGGCAAAAAATGTCCTTGTTGTAGAAATGAATTTGGGACAGATTGTATTTGAAGTAGAAAGGGTTTTGAGCTGTATGGGAGTAAAGATTGATGGAATGTTTGATTCATCTGGTGAACCGTTTACTCCTCTCTCAATTGTGCGAAGGGTTAAGGAGATTTTTCAGAGGTGAGTGTCATGGGATTTAACTATCATAGCTATCTGAGAGAAAAGATGATGCCACACATATGGTGCAGTGGATGCACGCATGGCATAGTAACAAAGGCTCTTATCAGGGCTATTGATAAGGCTAAATTTGATAAAAATAAAGTGGTAGTCGTATCGGGGATTGGATGCGCCTCGAGGATGCCGGGGTATCTTGATTTTAATACACTCCATACGACACATGGGCGTGCATTAGCATTTGCCACCGGTGTGAAATTGGCAAATCCAGAATTACACGTAATTGTTGTGGCTGGGGACGGGGATGCGGTAGCAATTGGAGGGAATCATTTTATTCATTCTTGCAATAGAAATATTGACATGACCTTGGTAGTCCTAAATAATAATATTTATGGAATGACCGGCGGGCAGAGATCACCTACAACATTGGAAGGAGATATTTCTTCGACAAGTGTATACGGCTCTATTGGTAATCCGATAGACGTAGTAAATCTCGCCATCGGTGCTGGAGCTACGTTCGTTGCAAGGACAACTACTTATCACGTACACCAGCTCGAGAGTTATATATACTCAGGATTAATGCACAAAGGTTTCTCGGTTATCGATGCGGTCTCGGCATGTTATACAGCTTATGGAAGGAGAAACAAGCAGAGATACAAAAGTGCTATTGACATGCTCAATTATATGAAGAATAATGTAGTAAATATCTCTGCCGCAAGAGAGATGAATTCAGAGGAATTAAAAGGCAAGATCATAATAGGAATATTTAAGGATAGCTTAGAACCTGAATATTGTGAAGAGTACCAAAAAATGATAAACAGGGTTAAGAATAAAACATAGAAAGGAATATTAATATGGCTTCAAGGTATGAGATAAGATTGTCAGGCTCAGGTGGTCAAGGATTAATTCTTCTTGGTATTATACTGGGGGAGACAGCATCAATTTATGAGAATAAGAATGCAGTTCAGTCTCAATCTTACGGGCCTGAGGCAAGGGGGGGTATGAGCAAATCAGATGTTATCATCTCCGACGACGAGATAGATTATCCAAAGGCTTATAATGTAGACTTTCTGCTTGCCCTTACACAACAGTCTTTTGATAGATACACAAAGGAGGTCAAAAAAGGGGGAATAGTCCTCTATGATTCGACACTTGTTCACTCTCCCAAAGAAGGGGATTATAGATTAATAGGGCTCCCCCTCCACGAAACAGCTGTAAGAGACATAGGCAAGTCAATGGTTATAAATATCGTCTCTCTTGGAGCGATAGTAAAAATTTCTAATATAGTGACAATTGAAAACACAGAGAAGGCTCTCTTAAAAAGAGTCCCCAAGGGGACTGAAGAGCTGAATAAAAAGGCATTTTACGCTGGAGTAAGTCTGGCAAAGTAGGCTTCTTGGAGGTTTTATGGTGGAGAGAACCTTAGGTATCGTCAAACCAGACGGTATCAGAAGAGGTTTAATTGGAGAGGTGTTAAGGAGAATTGAAGGCGCAGGACTTAAAATTGTAGCCTTGAAAATGAGACAATTGACAGCTGGAGAGGCAGAAGGATTTTACTATGTTCATAAGGAGAAACCATTTTTTAAGGATCTTGTAAATTTCATGACGTCGGGACCTGTGGTATTGTTTGTCCTTGAGGGCGAAAATGCAATTGAGAGGTACAGACAGTTGATGGGGGCCACCGACCCAAAGAAGGCTGAGAAAGGGACTATAAGGGGAGACCTGGCTGAATCGATCCAGTGCAATACTGTTCATGGTTCAGATGGACCTGAGACAGCAAAATTTGAGATATCCTATTTCTTTAGTCAAACTGAGATTATAACGAGGTGAAGAGATGAAACCGTCTATGATCAGACCACCTGTGCTCACAGAGAAAAGACCTATAAAATCTATGACACTTAGAGAAATTGAGAGATTGATAATCTCTAAAGGGGAGAAGAGATTTAGGGCATCACAGTTTTTCAAATGGCTTCATCTCAAAGGTGCCCTATCCTATGATGAGATGACAGATATCCCAAGAAGCCTCAGGAATATTATTGCTGAGTATAGCCCCATAACAAAGCTTGAGATCGATAAAAAACTAGTATCAAAGGATGGAAGTATTAAATACAGGTTCAGAACGCCAACAGGACATCTTATAGAGTCAGTATATATACCAGATAAGGGGAGAAGAACTATCTGTGTCTCAACACAGGTGGGTTGTAAAATGGGATGCGATTTTTGCCTGACTGGAAAGATGGGGTTTATAAGAAACCTGGGTGCAGATGAGATCGTAGATCAGGTCAGAGCAGTAGCAATGGATCTTCGGGCATCAGGTATAGGAGTTGAGGAATCTCAAAAGAAGGTTAGATCTCCCCACAGAGGCCTGATCACAAATGTCGTATTTATGGGAATGGGTGAACCGCTTGATAATTTTGCAGAGGTTGTTAGAGCGGTGGATATATTGACACATCCGGAGGGGTACGGGTTTTCACACCGACATATAACTGTCTCTACCGTAGGATTAGTGCCCGAGATGATAAAGTTTATCCACGAAGCAAACGCGAAACTGGCTGTATCCCTTAATGCAACAACGGATGAGGTTCGTAGTAAGATCATGCCAATAAACAACAAATATCCAATCCAAGTTCTGATTGATACTACACACCAGCTCCCTGTGAAACTGTCTCTTATACACATCT
>JAOAFA010000105.1 GCA_026416535.1 Deltaproteobacteria bacterium | reverse complement strand
CATAGGACTCTGTATGTGGTATGAGAGTAAGAATCATGAATGTAGTAGGATATATGACTTTGTATTAATGGAAGATGTAGGGTTTAAAGGTGGAGAGAAGGTAGAGTGCAACTTGTCTAATCTTAATATAGTGATTCAAGCGAACTTTCTAACAGATATAACTATAGACGATTGGAGGTTAATGCTCAGCAAATAAATAATACTAACCCTGAATCTTTGAGGTGAATATTTTGGTGCATAGGACTAAAACCAACTTCCGTTTCCCTGGACAGTATTACATAGAAGAGACGGGATTGTATTATAACTGGTGGAGGTGGTATAAGTCGGAGGCGGGGAGGTATATTCAAATTGATTTATTGAGGAATGCAACTAAACGTTTCTCACTCACAGAAAACGAATTAGGTTATTTATATGTGCTTGGTAATCCTGTTTTTTATTATGATGTGGAAGGTTTAAAGAAAAGACCTTCTGATAAATGTGGTTTTATTGCTCCCGATTGTGTGCCGAAACATCAAATTGATACGCCCGAGCAGTGGTGTTATGACAATAAACCAAAAGGTCCCAGTAAATGTTGGCTGGAGCAGTGTCTCCTATGGGCAGGAGCATCTCGTGGAAAAGTGAAAGCATGTGATTCGGATAAGAAGGAGTGTAAGAGATGACAGAAAAATTAATATATACGTTTATTCTATTTTTATCAAATGGAATAGCACTTGATATTATGGATTGCAAAAGTGGAGTTGGAAATCTTAATTTAGTTTGGTTAAATGGAGAAATATATACATATGGGAGTTTTGGGGTATATAGGGTTGAGACGAATAAAGGAGAATGCAATAAAATCTATAGTGTTGATGGTGAATATGATGGTTATATAAAAGGAATATGGAGCGAAAAGAACCTGCTCCAAATAGTTAATCAGAAGGGGGAAGTAATAGTGATAGAACCAGAATCAGGAAAGATAGAAAGGGCTAAGACTGGTTATAATGGGAGGAATCTGCTATATTGTTTAAAAAGTCAAGAATTAATCTGTATAGATGAGGGTGGAGTTTTTGCATGGTATACGGGTAAAGAGTGGAGATATGATGAGAAATTGAAGGGTAAGAATGTAACAGTATTAGGAATGAAGGGTACAAAGGATAAAATATTTGTCTACGGATATATTAATGGTAAATCTGGGAAGAAGGCATTTTTGAATATTTATAATAGTGAGGGAAAGTATATTGATGAGAGTGAAAAGTTTTCCAGATATGGGTTAATTAAAGACTTTATTTATTGTGAGGGTAAAAGATATTTTCTGGCGATGAAGGAATTAAAGAAAGAAGAAGAAATGTATTCATATTTTTTAGTTAAAATGAGTGAAGATGGCAAAGTTCAGGAGATTAGTTTATCAAACGATACTATTCCTTACGAAATAGGGTGTGTTAATGGTGAGATTATAAAAATATCATTAGATAGTAGAAGTGGAAGATATATAATGAGCCGTATGAGAGAAGAGGAAGTATGGAAAGAATCAATAATGATAAGGAGCAAGGTGTTTTTAAAATTCATAGGAACAGCGGGAAACAAGCTTTTATTTTCTATGGACAACAACAAAATAATTATTTTTGAATATGACAAGAATAAGATAAATACCAGGTGATAAGATTTTTTTGAGGATTAGTTGAGCGTATGCATTGTGATTATCATTTGGGAAGGTGAATATATTGGTTGAGAGGACTAAGAACAGCTTCCGTTTCCCCGGACAATACTTTATAGAAGAGGCAGGGCTCTATTACAACTGGTGGAGGTGGTATAAGAGTGAGGTGGGGAGATATTATGGAGTATAGATAAAAAAACTGAGTTTTTGTGGTTAAGAGCAAGAGAAGATAACATAGTATTAAAAAGTGTATTAGGTTTAATTTTTAGTAATAGATTTGTTCTTTCTGCATCAAATCTACAGAGGATTATATCACTAATGAATTTTATCAATATGCCTATTTGAATCCTGTAAGATTTTATGATATTAAAGGATTAGATGTATATGCTCCTTTTCCGGTTCCATGGTGGCCTGGATGCTATGAAATTTGTCTTCACAGAATGGTAGAAGAGAGCAAGAGAAGAAGGTCAACTTGTTATTTATTGTTTTGGTGGCTTGATGTACATATGAGTTGGAATTGGGATTTAACTCATGGACCAAAGTCAGAATGTATTTGTGTGTTATATTGCTGCTTGCATAAAGAATATCAAAATTAAGAAGAAAGAAGGCTAAATGTGATTGACAAAGGAGTTTTTATAATTGAAAAAGTGGAATCTAATGAGAAATTTATCATTATACCTTACTTAACAAATCCATTAAAGGTAATTAAGGTCGCTGGTAAGGTGCAAAGATTTTCAAATGGATTTACGGAAATAGTTGATGAACAAAAAGAAATTATAAGTAAGGATATATTAATATTACAAAGAAGCTCTGAAGTTGAATTATCGGTAGGGAATTTATATTATATAAAGATTGAAAACAGGCAAGATGTTATTGAAAAATTAAATTTTATGTTTCTTAGTATTCAGGATGTTATAGAAAACTATTTGATTAATGGAAAAAATGCTTATTTGGAATAAATATTAATGTGGAGATTATGATAAAATTGGGAGGGTGAATATATTGGTAGAGAGGACATAGATAGTAAACGGGATGTTGGTTTGGCTACCTCAATTGCGATATATTCTAATGGTAAGGTACATATAAGTTATTATAGCTATTCTGGGTAGGATTTGATGTATTTGCCTGTGTGCATTTGATTTATAAATCTTAATCAAAATGTATTAAACGCTCTTTTTATCTGCTTTGCTTTTCAGGGACCTGACAAAAGTAACATTTCAAGTTAGTAATTATCCTGTGACATTTTGAAATAGAAATCAAATTAGTTAAAAAAATAGTTGACTTAATCCCATTTTAATGATAATGATTATCATTAGCGTTATGGCAGACAAAGAGGCTATAAGTAAAAATTTTAAGAAATATCTTAGTTCTAGAGGACTAAGGAGGACCTTACAGAGGGATGTTATAGTTAGGGAGATTATTAAGAGTGCTAAACATCTAACTGCTGATGAGATTTTTGAGCGGCTTAGAAAAAAGAATCCCAACATTGGCTATGCTACAGTATGTCGCAACTTAAAACTTTTGTATAGTGCTGGGATTATTGATGAGATTAAGATTGGAAATCAAAAGACACGATATGAGCTCAAATCTGAGGATTCTCACCATGACCATCTTATCTGTGTTAAATGTGGAAAATTTATCGAGGTTTTCTCAGAAAAGATTGAGGAGTTACAAAAGGAAATGGCAAGAAAGGAAAGGTTTATAGTTCTAAGGCATAAGTTGGAGATTTATGGTATATGTAAATATTGTGGAGAAAAAGGAGGGGAGAGGAGTTAAATAAATATGAGTCTATATGAAGTAGATGATGGAAATATAGTCCTCATAAAAAGATTTAAAGGTGGCAAAAGGTTTAGTGAAAAATTGAATTCTATGGGAGTTTATGAAGGAATGAAGATTAGTGTTATAAGACGTGCTCCTTTCTCAGGTCCTATAATGGTTGAAGGAGTAGATACTCCTGTAAAGGTTATGATAGGTAGAGGAATGGCTAAGAATATAGAGGTGGAGATATTGAAGAATTAGGATTTTAGCTAGAAGGTTTTCTAAGTGGTATGGATATGTCAGACCACTTTTTGATTATTAATGATAATGATTATTAATATCTATTTGTTGAAGGTGCCGTTTTTATTATAGTATGTTTTTAAGCTTATAAAAGATAGATCAGGAAGAATTATGGTTGTGAAATTTCTTTTTGTGTTACTAACCTCTATCAATTTTTATCATCCACTTGTTACCGATGATACCGCGACAGTAGGTAAGGAGGTTTTCCAGTGTGAGCTTACCTCTGAGTATAGCTGGGACAAAGAAGAGAATATAATTTTGAATCAATTTTCCTTTGTTGGCGTTCTTTCTTTCGGTCTTGCTGATAATGTGGATGTGTCTATTAGTATTCCATATACATATATAAAGGAGAGTGGGTTGCATGATAAAGAGATTTACGGTATTTCTGATAGTGAGATTTTTATCAAATATAGAGTGTTTGGATTTGATGTGGTTAGGATAGGTTTTAAACCTGCGTTGATGATCCCCGTAGGAGATGATGGGAAGGGATTGGGTTTGGGAGTAGTTGGTTTTAAGTTTTTATTACTCTTGGATTTATTCTTGTTGAGTAATTTTAGTTTATATATAAATTCTGGTTATATCAGGCATCAAAATATGGTTAATGAAGATCTCTGGCATTTTTCGATTGGTTGTGATTATGAAATCAGTGATAAATTTTTGTTAGTTGCGAACACGGGGGCTGACGGTCACTACAAGACAGGTTTTAATAATATGCCTGTATTCTTCTTGGGAGGTCTTATATACCCCTTGGACGAGGATTTTGATTTATCTTGGGGTCTAAAGTTGGGTATTACGGAGGTAGAGAATGATTATAGTCTGTTACTTGGTGTTACCTTTAGATTTTGAGGAGAAGTTATGAGAGATGAGATAAAGATTGCACTTGTTGGTCAGCCAAATTGTGGTAAATCTACACTATTTGCGGCTGTATCAGGTTATTATGTAGAGACAGGAAACTTTCCAGGAACTACAATAACATTTACTGAGACAAGAATAAATTATAGGGGGAAGAAAGTAAGACTTCTGGATTTGCCCGGTATATATTCAATAAATTCCTTTGATGAAACTGAAAAGCTGACGAGAGATAAGATATTATCTGGAGAAATGGATATTATTATAAATGTGATTGATACAACTATGATTGCACGTTCTCTTGAACTAACACTTCAACTTTTGGAGATGAAGATTCCAATGGTTGTCGTTCTTAATATGATAGATGAGGCAGAGAAGAAAGGTATAGTTGTTGATTTTGAAAAGTTTTATTCATATACAGGTCTTAGGGTTTTCCCTACAGTTGCAATAAAAGGTATAGGAATATCCGAATTGTTTGATTATGTGGTAAATTTTGATGAAAGTAATTTTTCTCCTAAAACACCGATTTATGATAAGGATGTCGAAGAGTGCATTGCTGATATAATACTTTATTTTCCTCCTTCATTGGAAGAGAGTTATCCTAAAATAGATAAGCGTTTTTTTGTTATAAGGCTCCTTGAGATGGATGAGTATTTTGAAAGAGTTGTAGAGGTTAAGGATACTGATTTTATAAGTTATGTAAGAAAGAAGAGGGCAGAACTTGCAGAACTGCATAATTGGCCTGAGGAGAGTGTATTTGCATCCCACAGACACGCCTATGTGCTCGATTTATGTGAAAAGATTTCAACTGTGAAGAGCAAAACGGGTAATAATCTTGTAGAGGAATTTGATAGGTTTTTGATTAATCCTATTGGTGGATTTATATCGATTTCTACTGTTTTTGCTCTACTCTTTTTTGTTACGTTTTACTTAGGAGATAGTATTTCTGGTTTGGTTGAAAAACCGCTGGAGGAATTTTCTGAGAATATTCTTTCTAATTTTAGGGGGAATGTCGGCGTTGTGTTGTCAGGTGTTTTTGATGGTATTAGGGGAGGACTCGGCATAGTTATTCCATATTTTGTTCCGCTTATATTTCTACTGTCTATACTTGAAGACTCGGGAATTCTCCCTAGAATCGCCTTTATGCTTGACGGAATTATGCATAGATTCGGGTTACATGGTAAATCTGTTATTCCATTTATACTTGGATACGGTTGTAATGTCCCAGCAATTATGGCTGCAAGAACGCTCGAAAATAATTGGGATAAAAAGATTATAATTCTTCTCTCATCGTTTATTCCTTGTTCTGCTCGCACAGTACTCGTCCTTGCGCTCATAACAAAATTTTTAGGATGGTATCAGACTCTGTTGCTCTATTTGATGAATATTGTTGTAGTTTTCATACTATCGTCGTTAATATCCCGCTATAAAAGAATTGAATCTGAGGGTTTTATAATGGATATTCCACCACTCAGAATTCCATATCCGAATATGTTGCTAAAAAAACTCTGGCACAGAATGGCAGAATTTATTGTATTTGCCTGGCCTATAATAATAATTTCGAGTGTTTTACTTGGTTTTTTTGACCAGTGGGGGGTAAGTAGCGCCGTTAATAAGATACTTAGCCTGTTGACCGTTTATATTCTGGATTTACCGGAAGAACTGGGGATTACACTCTTCTTGGGGATATTTAGGAAAGAACTTTCTCTGGTGATGTTATATCAGGCATTGGGTACAGAAGATGTCTTGTCAGTGTTGTCTTCTTACCAAGTATGGGTTCTTGTGGTCTTTATTACATTTTATGTCCCTTGCGTAGCCACTATTTCGACAATATATAGGGAAGGTGGTATTAAATTAGCGATTCTTTCTTTTTTCTTAAATATGACTGTTGCTATAATACTGGCTGGCTTATTTTCTTTAGTATTTAGATATGTAGTTCTCAGTTTATTTTAGGTGGATTCGTCATCTGGGAGTGGTTCCATATTTTCTGATCTTTCTATGTCTTCGAGAAGTGATTTTGCATGGTCGATTTTTTCTTTATTTACATATACTGTAAACTGAATTCCTTCACCGGGTATTGGGTAGATATGGACTGGCTCAGAGTATAAGTAAGATTCTATATTATTGTCTTCTAATACATCTATGATCAAATTGGCCTTGAAAGGATCCTCTATATCGCAAAGTTCTACAAATTCTATGTCTTGGTGTTCATCAAGCTTATCTACGAGAATTTCTTTACAGTTTGGACACTTTTCGATATCCTCATTAAAGGCATTTTTACATTCGGGGCAAAATTTCATAGAACCTCCATCATAGATTATTTATAAAGTTCATTTTCTTCTATAAATTTTATGACATTTTTGCATACGAGTCCGGTTATCGGGATACCTTTTTGGATGTTTTCCCTAATAAGAGTAGAGGATATATCTGGCAATATGGCTTTATAATCTTCGGCTGGGTCAACTCCTCTTCTTATTAGAATTAGGATCTTTGCGTAGTCTTCTATTTTATTATACTCTTTCCATCTTTCTATTTCATTTAAAATGTCAGAGCCTATTACAAGATAAAAGGTGTAATCTCTAAATTTATCTCTGATGAACCTCAATACATCTATAGTGTAGATGGGTCCATTGTTATTCTGTGCTAGTTCTTCTTCAAATCTTTTTACTTCTACTTTGTCACCAAATATTGTAGATGAGATTTCGCACATCTTCACTCTCATCTCGTAAGATGACATGTTTTTGTTAAAGGGATGTCTGTAGGAGGGTAATAACCATATCTTTTGTATGTCCGTGGTTGTGAGAACATAAAGGCATGCCATCATGTGTCCGATATGTGGTGGGTCAAAACTTCCTCCAAAAATACCAATCTTCATAACTACCTTTTAGCAGGTTAAATGAATACAGAATAATAACCCCTTTTTGTCTTCAATGCTGTTGAATAAATCTACTGCCCTTTTTGAATTGAGCTCAACAAATTCAATGTTATTTTCTGATAAATATTTTTTAAGCTCATCGTCGATCTTCATTATCCAAAAATATCCTCTTGCAAAAACAACCTTCTTTGTGCTTTCATTAAGGTAATTATCGATATCTTTTTTTTGGCACAAATGCCCTTTCTCCCTGATCCATGGTACTATAATTTTTTCACCATCGATTATTATCAGATCATCTGTGTACTCATCACCATTAATAGTAATATTGCCGAATCTGTATTGGTCTATTTGCATAAGTTTTTGTGATATTATTATTTGTCTTTGTTGTCAAGCCATTTAAGATTGTGTCTATTGTTTTGTTTGTGTAGGTATTTAGCTACTAATTGAGGACTGGTTATTATTTAGTAGTGTTCGAGTATAGGCCAATTATTTTTTATTGCCTCTCTTCTCAAAAAAAAGTTTGGATTTACGACGATGGGGTTCCCGACGAGTTTTAAAAGAGGAATGTCACTATGATGATCCGAATATGCGTATGACTTGCTGAGATCAATATCAAATTCTTCTGCAGCCTTTTTTGCGTAAATGACCTTATTCTTACCAACACAGATGGGTTCTATTGGACGGCCAGTCGGTCTGCCATCTTTGCCGATTTCTAGATCAGTGCATAGAAGCAGGTGAAAACCAAAGTCTTTTACAACAGGTTCAAGAATATATCTAAGAGATGCTGTAATTAAAATTAGTAAATGACCTTTTTTGCGATGATCTTCGAGCCTTTCTTTTACTGTTGGAGAAATATGTGGCTTCAACATCTCCTTGTAGAAAATTTCAGATTGTCTTGTATATTCAGAGATGTCACGATTTTTGTAAAATCTGATTACATAGCGAGAGATGCGTTCTGCACTGTATAGATTGAGTTTGAAAAATATACTTCTTACAATTATTCCAAGTATAAACCAAAAAGATATATCACCTCTTTTGAATAGATATTTTATGCCTATGGCGGCGCTATCTTTTGCAAGAAATGTATTGTCAAAGTCAAAAAATGCAGCAATTCTTTTTTCTGACATAATATGTAGTTAGAAGTTAAAGTGGGAGAAGATTGATGCCCCAAAACCTACCTCGCTTGTGTCGTCATATCCTGGATATGAATGTCTTTCTTTTATTGCAATACCTATGGGGAATATTGCAATTCCTAAGGATAGGTTGTTTACTATACTGTTCCCAAAAGCAAGTTCTCCACCTAAGCCAATGGCTATTTTATAGTAGTCAATGTCTACATTTATTGTTTCATAAGTTTTGCCATTTTTGGGGAACACCTCCTCAGTCTCTCCATACCATCCCAATGAGGCTATTAGGTAAACCCTCTTGTCTTTGATAGATGTCAAGTCACTTTGCATCTCTAATCCTATGGCATAATTCTTATGTTCATCAGATATAATTGCCCCGCCAGTAATTTGGAGTCCCCATTTGTTTTCGAAGTGATACCTATAGGAGAGGCCTGAACCACTAAACGAACTCAGAGCCATTCCCCAACTTTGGTATGGCCTATCACTACTATATCCATTTACTACGGTAAAGACCAAAATTGAAAGTGTGATCATTATCTTAAGCTTCAAGGTGTCCTCCTGTAAAATGGGATTGCACTGATAGATTATCCTAAATTAAATTTTTTTCAAGATAAAACGATAATCAGAAGCCTTCTTCATCAAAGCCTTTTACCTCTGTTTCATGCCCTAAAAAATCATTGACTTTAGCAAATTCTGTGAAACGGGTGTATAATTTATGAAAGTTTAACTTGAGTGAAAAAGTTGGTCCGTTTCTATTTTTAGCGACATCTACGTTTGCGATAACTTCATTCTCGTCTTTGTCATCGGCGCTGTCCCTATATATAAATATAATTACGTCAGCATCCTGTTCTATGGCACCTGATTCTCGTAAATCTGACAAATATGGTCTCTTGCTTTCTTTCCTTTTTTCAGATTCCCTATTTAACTGTGATAATGCTATAACTGGAACCTCAAGCTCTTTAGATAATATCTTGAGTCCTCTTGAAATATCTGCTATGGCATGTACCATAGAGTCAAATTTCTGCTCGGGTCGTAGCAATTGTAGATAGTCAACTACAACGAGACCCAAGCGGTTGTTCATCTCCTTTTTTAGCCTCCTGCATTTGCCTTTTATCTCGAGTAGGGATATATCTCCTGAGTCGTCAATGAAAATTGGTGCATTGTAGAAGCGGTTTGCTGCCATGTGTAATAGTTTCCATTTCTCTGCTAATTCGTCTCTTTCTTGTTCTGTCTTTGGAGGTGTCCTCTTAAATATGTCTGCCGGAACCATCGCTTCTGAGGAGATCATTCTTTTCATTAGTTCTTCTTTAGACATCTCGAGTGAGAAAATTAATACGGGTGTTGTCATTGGTGTTCTATTGAGCCTTTCTGCTCTCTTAATCTCCTCATTATTTAATGTTATCCCAACATATTGGGCAATATTTAATGCTAAACTGGTCTTACCCATTCCAGGTCTTGCAGCAATTATATTTAGAGAGCCTGGCATTAGACCTGATGTGCGTCTATCAAATTCAGTAAAGCCAGTTGGGATGCCCACGTATTTACCTAAATATCTATTGTTTTCATCATTGAGTTCTTCACTTCTCCTCATCAACTCGTTAATTATCTCTTTTGCTGATGAGTAGGGAGCTTTTACACTCTGTTCTGTCACCTCATAAATTATCCTTTCCGCCTCATCAACTATCTCTCTGAATGAGCCTTGCTCAGAATATGCTAGTTTTGTTATTGTATTGGCCGCGCTTATAAGTTCTCTTAAGACATATTTTTCTTTAACTACAATAGCATAAGTGGGAGCGTTTTTGGTAGATGGGACAGAATCAGGAAGAGATGTTAGATATTCTATACCACCAATTACATCTAATTCTCCCCTTCTTAGTAGGTAATCTTTAATGGATATCAAATCAATAGTATTTGTCTCTTTGTATACATCTAAAATTGCATTATAAATTTTTCTATGCCTTTCAAGGTAAAAGCACTCCGCCTTTAACATTCCAAATATTTCATCTGCAATCTGATTATCAAGTAATAAGGATCCTAGGACAGCTTTTTCAGCGTCTATACTGTGTGGTGCAATAAACAGTGAATCTTCTTTAATAGGCATCTTATTTGGCTACTACCCATACCTTTATTTTTGCCTCCACATCTTTGTGGAGTTTGACGGGGACCTCAAATATTCCTAGTTGTTTTATAGGTTCTTCTAACATAATCTTTTTACGATCTATATGAATGTTTTCTAACTTTAGTGCCTCTTCAATATCCCTTGCTGTCACGCTACCAAATATTTTTTCACCTTCACCAGCCTGCCTTGTTATTGTGCAAGATATGTTTAAAAGTCTATCTCTGAGTTTAATTGCATCTTTTTTTTGCTTCTCCATCTGTTGTGCAAGAACCTTCTTGAGGTTTTCTAATGCTTTTACAGAGCCAAGCTCTGCCTTTATTGCCAATCCTTTTGGTATCAAGTAATTTCTTGCATATCCATCTTTTACAGTTATTATATCACCAGCATTTCCGAGTTTTGGTATATCGCTTTTAAGAATTACTTTCATTTCACACCTCCGCTTAGAGTCTGTAGAGATGATTGTTACTCCTGTAATTCTATGGATAAATAAGGGAGTAAGGCTATTTGTCGAGCTCTCTTAATGGCCTCGCATAGTCTTCTTTGATGTTTGGCACAGTTGCCTGATATTCTTCTTGGCACGATCTTCCCTCTCTCAGAGATATAATGCCTTAAAACTTCTGGGTCCTTGAAATCAATTTTGAGACTTTTATCGCTGCAGAATTTGCACATTTTCTTCTTCATTATTTGCTACCTCCATCTTTTTCTATTTCACCTTCTTTTTCTTCAATTTCTCTCTCCTTGTCTTTTGAGGATTGAGTATCGACTTTTTTAACTTCAAGATCTGAATCAGGTTGACTCTCCTTAGAGTTAATGTCAGCTTCGTCAGAAAGTTTGATGGTAATGTATCTCAATATATTTTCGTTGAGTCTAAGATTTCTCTGTAGTTCATTTACTGTTCTACCTTCTCCAAAGTAATTTAAGTGAATATAGTAACCGTGAGTGTATTTTTTTATTCTGTAGGCGAGATCTCTTTTGCCCCATCTTGTTAGTTTAATTACCTTTCCGCCATTTTCTTGAATAATGTTCTTGAATTTGTTGTTAAGATTATCTATCCCGCTTTTATCAAGCTCAGGAGAGACAACGTAAAGTGTCTCATATTCTCTCACCATTGATGTTTTCCTCCTTTTTGTTTTGTCTCTTTGTTTTGTTGATTTGGTTCATGGCCTTTATAAATCCGTCCTTTATTATGATATCTAATCCATCAGATGCCTTTTTAATGCCATTCTTTATAGCCTCTAATTCATTAGGCAAAAAATCTGAAAGTAAGTAATCAGCAGGTTCCATGCCTTCTGGTGGTCTACCTACCCCAATTCTAATTCTGTAGTATTTGTTGGTCCTAATGGAGTTGTTTATTGATTTTATACCGTTGTGGCCATTGTCTCCACCATTAAATTTGAGGATAACTCTTCCCAACTCAATGTCCATATCGTCTTGGACTACACAGAGTTTGTTTGAGTCGCCTCCAATTTTTGCTAGATAATGCTTTACAGCAGTTCCTGAGTTATTCATAAATGTGTCTGGCATTAAGAAGATAGCTCTGGGCGTTTCAACTCCGAAACCGTATTTCATTTTACTAATTTTTATACCTGTTGATTTTAAGTATTCATTTATAACCATATACCCAACATTGTGTCTATTGTGTAAATAATCTCTGCCAGGATTTCCTAATCCTATAATTAAGTATTTCTCCTGTGATGGTAACATCATTCATTATTTTTTCTCAGATTGTGTGGATTTTGGTTGAGGAGAGGTTGTTGATGATTGAGCCGAGGCGGTTGCAGATTGAGGAGTTGTACCCTCTGTTTGAGATGCTGCTTCAGATGGCGTTCCAGCGGCCGTTGGAATTACTGCACTTTCTTCTTTGATCTCAACAATGACTGCTACAGTTCTATCCTTATCTACTAAGATTTTAGCAGTTTCTGGAATTTTTAAATCCTTTACATGGACCGCCTGACCCCTCCCAAGTTGTGTTATGTCGTGTTCAATTTCAATGGGAATATCTTTGGGTAGACATTTCATGTAAAGTTCCCTTATTGTTTGCTGCAGGATTCCTCCTTCTACAACACCTTTAGCGCGTCCAACAAGCTTAATTGGGACTTTGACTTTTACGGGGATATCATCCCGTACCTCTATGAAATCCATATGGAGTACTTTTTTGCCTAAAGCATCTTTTTGAACATCTTTGATTAAAACTTTCTTGTTTATGATGCTATTATCCTTATCTGATGTAATTTTTAGGTTAATTATGGTGTTTAATTTATGTGGGGTGGTGATAGCCTTTTTGACTTGAGTTGTGGATATTTCAATATGTACAGGTTCTGATCCCTTGCCATAGCATACTGCGGGCACAATATCTCCTTTTCTACATTTTCTTGCAGAAGATTTCCCAATGCTCGGTCTCAATTTTGCTGTGATTTCTATCTGTTCCATTTGAAATACCTCCTAGACAAATAACGAAGAGACGGAATCTCCGTAATGTATTCTTCTAATGGCCTCTCCCAGAAGTTTTGATATTGTAAGATATCTAATTTTACTACAACTTTCACTCTCTTTGCGAGCAGCGATTGTATCAGTAACTGTGAGATCTTTTATCGGTGAATTTTCTATTTTGTTAAATGCATCGTCGGAGAGAACCCCGTGGACCGCATAAGCGTAGACCTCCTTTGCCCCTTTCTCCATGACGGCAATGGCTGCCTTAGTTAAAGAACCAGCAGTGTCGACAATGTCATCAAGCAGTATGGCTGTTTTGCCTTCTACATCTCCTATCAGATTCATGACCTCTGAGACATTCGGTTGTGGTCTCCTTTTGTCAACTATTGCTATGGAGCAATCAAGCCTCTTAGAGTATGCCCGTGCCCGCTCAACGCCGCCAGCGTCAGGAGAGACAATCACTATGTTTTCTCCTTTAAATCTCATTTTCATATCTTCCAGGAAAACAGGGGCTGCATATAGATGGTCGACAGGTATATTGAAAAATCCTTGTATCTGTCCTGCATGTAAATCCATAGACATGACTCTTGTGGCTCCGGCTGCAGTCAAAAGGTCTGCTACGAGTTTAGCTGTAATAGGTGCCCTTGATGCAACCTTCCTATCCTGACGTGCATATCCATAATATGGCATTACGGCTATTATCTCTGCTGCTGAGGACCTTTTGCAGGCATCAATCATAATGAGTAGCTCCATTAGATGCTCATTTGCCGGTGATGAGGTTGATTGTATTATAAATACATTTCTTCCTCTAACGTTCTCCCTGATCTCGACCTCAACTTCGCCGTCGCTGAACCTTGAAACCTTAGAATCAGTAAGTTCTACTTGTAGATAATTGGCTATTTTCTTTGCAAGTTCAATATTTGAGTTGCCGGCAAGTAGCCTCATCCTATCCATGGTTTATGTAGCCTTGTGAAGGTGATTATAAAATGTTATTACTGGGGCGGAAGGATTCGAACCTTCGAATGCGGGTTCCAAAGACCCGTGTCTTGCCGCTTGACGACGCCCCAATAACAACCCAATATACATCTTAATATCCTTTATTTAGGACCTTTGCGATAAAAATCTTATATTTTCCAAAATAATTGATAAGTTTTGAATATGCAGACAAGGCCTTTTCAGAATTGTTGAAAAGGCCAAATACTGCGGAACCAGAGCCACTGAGTGCCGCTGAAGTTGCTCCAACCTCTATTAAGGTTCTTTTAATTCTCATAATCATCCTTAAATCATAGCCTTTTAAGGTCGTCTCAAAGACATTATATACAGCTCCAGCAATATGATTATATCCCCAAAAGGGAGGTAGAGGTTTATCACCTTTTGAAGGATTTGTCAATCTGTTTGATTTGTCAAATTCTTCGTACATTTTTTTTGTATAAAAAGGTTTTGAAGGACATATGATTACTAAATATAGTTCCTCTCTTATTTTTACTTCTTTTATTACCTCTCCTATGCCCTCTACAAGGGCAGGCCTAGATTTTATGAAAAATGGAACATCTCCCCCAATAGATGCCGCTAGTTTTATAATATTTTTGTGTTCCAGATAATTGCCATTTTTAATTTTCATTAATTTATTCATAATGTTGAGTAATGTGGCTGCGTTGGATGAGGCTCCTCCAAGACCCGAGCCTGGTGGAATGTTTTTTACTAGTCTTATTTTTAGCTCTGGATAAAAGCCTGTTTTTTGGGTAAAGAATCTATAAGCCTTGTAAAGTGTATTATTTAGTGGATCAAACCATTTTTCCCTACACTCAATATTTATTCCTTTATTTTTTCCGATCTCTACTGTGAGTATGTCAAATATAGATATGGGGACAAATAGTGACCTTATATAGTGATAGCCGTCAATTCTTCTGCCTGTTATATAGAGAAAGAGATTAACCTTGGCACAGGAGGCAAATGACATACATCCACCTTTTAGAATAGCTCTGCACTTCAATTCAAACAAATCCATGTAAATAATGTTATTGGTCTTTTGAGTAAAAAACTAAGTTATATACGATGATCCTATTTCATTAGATTATAAAGTGAATTAAAAACCTGTTCTAGAGCAGGTCCTAGCTTGGAATCAGAATCTGTTACTTCAGGCTCATTGTAGAGTACTGTAAAGGGCACATTAAAGTTTTTTATTCTAAGATAACCTGAGGGCTTGTTATCAGTTAACTTTTCCCAATCGTTGACTTTGTAATAAAACTCCATCTTGTCATCTGGTAAAGAGTGGTAAAGGATTGAATCGGCAAGTTCGGGTCTAAATCTACGTCTGTTCTTCCTTACGGATTCTTCATAAGAGACTGAGATATAGAGAATTGCGGCATCTTTTAGGATTTCGTCAGAGAGGTGTGAAAATGCCTCCCTGAATCCGTTTTCTCCTCCCCTGGAAAACTCAATAAGGGCAGTATGCGTATCATGGAGATTTTTATTTCTAGCTATTGCTTTTGAATAGGCAAGGTTTATTTTGTGAATGAAGAAATTCCATATATCGTGTTCATAAAAGTAATAATCACTGGATGTATTCTTTCTTGGTTTGTGTAACTTTTTATCCCAAATGTCATCATCCTCAAAGGTCTGCCATACATATATAAAATCATCAAATTCGATTATTTCGCCAATGTGAAATCTATTTCTGCGTTCTTCAAGATTCGTTCTCTTTATATAATCTATTACTTCAGACTTTCCAGCGGCAGGTCTGCCGATAAGAATGATCTTCTTAAAAATATGGTGGGACATAAAAACCTCCTTATATCCTTAACTTATATAAAATAATTTTTAGTTATGCAATAAGATTCGAAAATACCTGATTAACATAATGAACATTTGGTATTGTATTTTGGTATATATTAAATAGGTTATTTGGAACCGCCCTTCGAAAATAATTATATTGTATACTAAAAACTAAGAGTACATTATTTATTAAAGTCTCTTAATCCTCAAAAGAATTTTATTCTACATAGTTGAAATCCTAAAATTCTAATCTCTTAAGTATAGGCTTCCCAACTGATAATAGCCTTTGGCGATTGTGAAGTATGTCTCCAAATTTTTAATCGTTTCAAATAATGACTTATATAATTTCTCATTCCTATTATCATACCCCCCCTCTCCAACTCCTTCTATAATCATATCCTTTCCGACATCCGTATATATTAGACTACCACTCTTTACTTCCTTTATCCTATCTCTCAAAAGTGTTTCTCCCTTCACATCCTTCACTACCTAATTACTACAGCTCTTCCACTTCTTTCTAATATCCCACATATATGTATCTCCCCCTCCACTCCACCCCACATACCCACTATCCTATCCCCTATAACCCTGTATATATTATACACTGTTCTGTATGATAGGCTATATCCCCTAATACATCTTAGTGGATACCTCAAGTTTGAAAAATACCAAAATAAGAAGAAAGTCTCTATATCCTATCTATTCTCACCAGGAAATCAAAAGCCACTTTTTGTTACTTATATCTTTAGTTTTCATGTCCGCACCTTTTAAATTATGATACACCTGAATTCTAACACAACTTATCTTTTGGGAACAAAATAAGTAATTAC
>JAOAFA010000130.1 GCA_026416535.1 Deltaproteobacteria bacterium | reverse complement strand
AAAACTAAAATTACATTTGGTATAAACACCAAAATATCAACAAGCTAGATAGGGAAAACGCCAACCCAATATCTACTTACTGATTAATCAATTAAACGACATGCTATCAAACACCCATGGAATCAACCAGTTAACACTTATAAAAATTACATCCAACTTTATTACATACCGAAAGATAATATGATAAAATAAAACCAACGGGTATTACCCCTTAATTCTCAGTAAAATTTAAGGATTAAATAAATTTCCGTTTTTAGAGGGGGTTCTATAAACTTAATGTCTTTAAGTTCACTCAAATACCTGGGAGGAGGGGAAAACTAATTATGAACATTCGCTCGGAAATATTGCTAACATACATACTCAGTGTACCCCCTATTGCACGCACTACTACAACAGATGTTGCGGCGTGTTGGAGCAAATGATTCTCGCCTACCCTTTCGAATCTCTGCAAAAATGTATCAACATTTCCGGTAAACTCAGCTGCATGTGCAATTATTATCTCTATAGTTGAATCTCTCCTTCTTGTAGCCAATAATATCTTCCGTTTGTTAATATCCTTAGTAAGATTGGATATCAAGACATCCATGGTTCTATTAAGACGCTCTGGATCAGACATAATTTGAGATTTTTCTTCTACGACTTTTATGTAGAAACTAGATTTAAAATCATTCAATATAACTTCATTTCTCTCAATTACAGATTTAAATACATCATGTAAAACCACAGGAGCCAACGAGAGCTCTTTTTGAAGGTGCAAAAGGCGTGCCGCATCAGCCACATCATCTATATACAATGTTATTCTATAGGAATTTCTTCTTATACGTACCAGATAATCCCTTTGCTCATGATTAATTTCACCGGCCACATTAGACAGGAGAAGTTTAGTATAACCCGTTATATTAGAAAGTGAGGATTTAATCTCATGCAGGATATGATCTATTACATCCATATCACCATCTTCATTTTTCATTCTCAACAACCTTTGAGATGACCCTAATAAGCTGTTCACTATTCATGGGTTTGTTTATATAGTCCACTACACCTAAATTCATCGCCTCAATGTAGGAGTCCATCTCCCCATATGCAGTAATGATTATAAATTTCTGCCTTATACCTCTACGCCTCGCCTCTTTTACGAGCTCAATCCCATTCATCTCACTCATAACCAAATCAGCCAAAACGATATTAATATCATTACTCTCCTCAAGGACTCTAAGGGCCTCTTTCCCAGAAGAGACCGTTATAACATTATAACCCAAACTTTTGATAGTTCCTCTTATCTGTTCGAGAGAATCTTCTTCATCATCAACAACAAGGACTTTCAAGTTCCGATCTAACATCTCTTAACCTTTAGTTGCTAAAAAATATCACTACTAATCAATGTAGTCAAGACTTAAGAAATATTTCATCATTACCAAATTGTATTCATTCAACCTAAAAGTTGGAATACCTGCTAATACAATACCCAAATGATATTATTAGGGTGAAGATTATCTTAAAAAAATCCAAAATTAAGAAATAACTAAGTATTTACTCTCAAATCAAGGTCTTGCAATTCAAGCAGATATATACTTGAAAAACAAATTAGACACCATAGACTTTTACATAGAATCACTTATATGATATACTTTGTTTACCATGGATAAGAACTGGTTGTCTTTCAAGTTTATTACCCGGGCAAAGGCCATATTTTGGGCAAGGCTCTCTATCATTATATTGTTTTTGGTGACTTTTATTGTGCCCCCATGGTCACAATTTTTAGGTCTCACAAGCAGCTGGGCTTTTTTATCTTTTATTTTTATTCTACTATACACTCTCGTTTTTGCCTATTCCCTTTTCTTCAATAAAAGAGAGGTGGTGATCACCTATCTATCATTACTCCTAGATTTACCTTTCGTAGTTTACCTAATAATTTTTACAGGTGGTCTGAGGAGCCCATTATTCTTTCTTCAGATCCTATACACGATGTTTTTTGCTTTATTATTTACCCGTCCGTTGGCCATTATCCCACCATTAATGTTATTACCAATAATAGCCCACATAGACCAACTCGTATTCGTAAGAGGGCTTGTATTACAGGATGTCCTCATCCTAATCCTGTACTCACTGGCTAATCTCTTGCTTCTCTACTCCACAGTCTACTTTAACACTCAAGAGAATATTCAGCATGATGAGATAATGAAACTAAAAGATGCCATGAAGGAATTAGAACTAAGTGAAGAGAGATTAAGACTTTCTCGTGAGATCCACGATGGTATTGGTGCCACTCTATCGGCATTAATCATGCAGATTGACTACATCTTATCTCTGGAAGACCCAAACATGATGAAGAAAGAGACCGAAGAATTAAGGAATATAGCAGAAGAAGGTATGGAAGAACTTAGAAGAGCTGTTGTTTTACTAAGAACGGACTTTGATCTAAAGAATATGCTTTCAAATATGGTTGATAGACTTAGGTCCAAAAATAACTTAGAGGTATCAAGCAACATACTTTTGGATAATGCCTCTCTCAAGGCCGATGAACTACTTGCAATCTTTCGTATTATTCAGGAGGCATTTACCAACATCGCAAAACACTCAGATGCAAAAAATGTGGATCTCAACGTAATTATAAAGGGAGATTCATTTGAGATAGGGATTTCAGACAATGGAAAGGGATTCGACCCTCATAATTCTCCCGAAAACCACTATGGAATAATAAACATGAAGGATAGGGCAAGGCTAATAGGTGCAACTTTCACTATTGAATCAGAGATACAGAAGGGCACAAAAGTTATCTTAAAGAGAGGTATCATACATGGGAATTAGGATTATTATTGTAGAAGACAATATTACATTTTTGAAACAGATTGAGAAACTCATCAAGAGGGATGAAAAGTTTGAACTTGTGGGAACCGCCACCACAGGTACAGACGCAGTCAGACTTATAGTAGAGAAAACACCAGAGCTAGTCTTGCTTGATCTGGGTCTTCCAGACCTCCAGGGTACAGAGGTAATAAAAAGAGTTCGTGAAAAAAAGATCAACTGCAACTTCCTTGTCCTTACCGTATTCGAAGAGGAAAAGTCCGTCCTCTCCGCCATTAGGGTCGGGGCTGCTGGATATCTCCTCAAAGGCACACCATACAAAAAGATTAAAGAGGCACTACTGGAGATACACTCTGGTGGTTCAGTCATTCAACCAAATCTAGCAAGGATGCTACTAAACGTATTCATGGAGCAAGAAAAACTAAAATCTGAGATAAAGCCTCTCTCAAAGAGGGAGAAGGAGATACTTAATTACATTGCAAAAGGGCTTTCAAATAAGGAGGTCGCAGAAGTACTCGGGCTCTCCAGCACTACAGTTAGAACACACCTTGAACATATATATGAAAAATTAAATGTTACAAACAGAGTAGAGGCAGTAACAGAGGGAATTAGACAGGGATTGATAGATGTTTAAAATTTTACTTCATTATTTGTTTGACAACAAGTAGCATCTTTAATTAATTATATCTTTTAGTTAGTCCTAACTTTAGGCGTTTCTAAGGAGATCTTATGAGTGAGACAAAGGTCACTCTTAATGAAATTCGCAGAGACCCAGTTTTGGGCGGCTGGGTAATTATAGACAAGATTAATCCAAGGATACCAGCACTCCACACCTTTGATGGTATTAAGTTTGACATGGAGAACGGCAGCGGATGTCCGTTCTGTCCAGGCAACGAACACAAAACACCCAAGGAGATAACCTCATTTAGAGAAGAGGGCACACACCCCGATAGACCAGGATGGTGGGTACGAGTTGTACCAAGTAAAGATCCTATCCTCAGGATAGAAGGCGAGGACGAACACGTTGGTGTGGGTATGTACGATATGGTAATGGGTGCAGGTGCGCACGAAGTGATAATTGAGACACCTGATCATACTCATGACCTTTCTGCATTGCCCGAATCTCAGATTGAAAAGGTAATATGGGCATACAGAGACAGAATCATGGACCTATACAAAGACAAGAGAATTAGATATGCCCTGGTCTTCAAAAATAAAGGTTATATGGCAGGTGCAACAATAGCCCACTCTCATTCACAACTAATCGGATTACCCATTACACCAAAGATAATCCGCGAAGAGTTAGAGAATTGTAAACATCACTACAATAAAAAGGAGCGATGTCTATTTTGTGACATCCTTTCTAGTGAGAGACAGGCAGAAGACCGTGTCCTAACAATAACTAAAAATTTTATAGCTTTTTGCCCATATGCCTCACGTTTTCCATTTGAAGTAACCATCATGCCACTAAAACATGACTGCGACTTCACAAGAATCTCCAAAGATGAGGCAATAGATCTCGGGAGAGTGTTAAAGAATGTATTAAATGCGCTAAATTCAGCCCTAAGTAGTCCACCCTACAATATGTCACTTCACACATCACCTAATAGAACACCTAGGATCGGGTATTGGATCACCATAGAAGATGATTATCACTGGCATTTTGAGATAATACCAAGACTTCAAAGAGTTGCAGGTTTTGAAATAGGGACAAGCTTTTACTACAATCCTACACCACCTGAGCTTGCAGCAAATGTTCTCAGACAATTTATTAGAAAAGAATAAAGATTACAATATTATTTTGCTCAGTTGCAAGACAACCTAATATGCCAGAAGACACAAATGACATAGTGTATCTCCGCAAAAATCATACTCAAAAGCGATTAAATCTCGGCTTCGGGTGTTCATATTTTATATCCGAATTTTCTATATAACCCACGAGCTTGCATAAAAACTGAACCTTTACCCATAATAAAGTAAATTTAATCATTCTTCATTCTTATCTGTTTTATCAACCTTGTAAATATCTGTCTCCCCCCACCGATGGACCACAATATAATCATCATACAACTCAAATCTAATTATTAAACCCTCTCTATCACCTATCACTTTTACAACATTATCTTCTTTTTTAAGAGTAACTTTTTGCCTGTCATAGTAATAAGGTGTATAATAGGATTTTATCCCATTATCATGTCTTAAAACGAGCATTTTCTCGGGAGAAAAAATAAAAGCCCATCCATCAAAGACATGCAGAGATACCTTTTTGTAATTCTGATTATCCATAAAATAATAAGTATTCACCTTATAGGAACCAACAGCAATATACCCTTGGGATAAAGTTTTTTTACGAAAATTCGAATTAGGTGAGGCATATATTATTTTCCCCTCCTTGGTTAACACATAAACACCCTCTAATGAGTTATCTTTTTCTCTATAATCTAAAGAGTATTTAGTGATTACATCACGAAGATTTTCATAATCATCGAAAAATAAAAGTATTGAATAAACACTACCATAAACAACGGAATAGTTATCGCTCATACTTATTCTGTCAAATCCGGGCAAATAAAGTCCTACCCCTCTTTTTGTAATTAAAAATGAGAATTGATTAAAACACTCTACTGATAAAGGAGAGTCATTTTCAACGTAATATAAATCTACATCTACAAACACTTGTTTCACTATTTCACTGTTTTCATAAAAAATAAAATGGATGCTGTAATCGTTATTCTTTTTTATAAGTTTACATATAGAACTGTATTTTGTCACATCAGATTTTGGTTGATTGATATCATCATTTGCGTACATATCTGAGGTAGAAAATAAGACTGTAAGAAAAAATGCAACAACAGATATTATCTTCATATTCTTGCAAATATATCCTGGAACAATTATTAAACAGAACCTCATAACTCACCAGGTTACATCTATATTATATCATAGAAAATTAATCACAAGCCTTAAATTTGATTTACCTCGAGACACACTTTTATCAACACCTGACTCCAACATAGTCCTCGTTATATGTCCAAAGATAGATCCGATCCCCACAATTAGAAACACAAGGAACCATTAATTAAAAAGATATAAGATGCTTAAAAAGCACAAAATTTTTTTATTGAAAAATTTGAGGAATAAATTGAGTAAATATCTGGCGAGAATATTATAAAATTCAGACATAGAAGTACCAGCAGCCTTTTCAATAGAGAAAGTATCCTTTGATAAGGAGGACGTTCTTTTTATTTCCCACAATTACAAGGGTGGGAGGGTTTTGGGTCCATTTTGTTTTCTTCAAGTATTTTATCTCTGTAGTGGACTTCAATTCTGAATTCCTCGTTTATATACTTTCCAAATCGTTGCTTCTGATAATTTTTTATTACAACGCCCTCCATGAGGTTTGGACCCATGTGGCTTATACTTCTTGCAAGTTTCTTTATAAAATCCTCAGGACTTATATCTTCCTCTTTTATTTTGCCCTTATACAATAGTGGGGCGATAGGAAATCCATAGACCTCTGCATATTCTCTCTTCTCATCAGGTGTCAGAAATCTTTTCTGAACTTTCTCATAGATATCAAATATGACATACCATAAAAATCTGCTGTCCTCAGGAATTGGTATTCTGTCATAGCTCACCGAGTGTTTTATCTTGAGATATTCACCAAAAAAATATAGATTTGGCTCCTCTTCTATCTCAATACAATATGTTGCCCCGTCAAGTTTCTCCTCAATTACAACCTCACCATCTATTAACTCTCTAAAATCTTCTTCGCTCATAACTCTCTTACCTGTCTGAGGTGAAAACGGGACCCTCAAAA
>JAOAFA010000110.1 GCA_026416535.1 Deltaproteobacteria bacterium | reverse complement strand
AGATGTGTATAAGAGACAGGGTTTCAAGTGATATAAATAACGTCCATAAGGCATTCAAAGTATTAGATGCAATAAACCTAATTATAGTTCCTTTTTCTTCCTGGTCATCAAATGATTATAGTTATGTGTCTGGGATACAATTGATTGATTATTTCAATGATGAGAATAATAGAGGTCTTGTAAAGAGAGGTCTGGTTGATCACTCTGGATGGGTGCAAAGGGGAATACCTTATGCAGGGAATAAGTTACTTACCGTATCTAATGAGGCGGTTCAGGTTGTTGATATAGCTAATAGAGATAAACCAATCCTGAATTCATCTGTTGACCTGGCTAGGAATGTGATTGATTTTATGCCCATAAATACTAAGTATGGTCTTGAATTGTCTACTACAACACTATATTACTGGGGTGCTAAACCAAAAAGTAAGGTAAATCTTGTGCCGCTCTCAGATCCGAATACTTATAAACCTTATCAGTCATTGGAGCTAAATGGATATTTTTCGAAATTATATAGAGTGGGGCAGAATTTTGTGGCTGTCGGTTATGTCTGGGATAGTAAGGGTGGAGAGTACAAGGTTAGGATAATAAGTTTTGCCCTGAAAAATTCTATACTGAAGTTAATTGATAGTGCTGAGTTTGCTGGGAATTTCAATTGGTATGACTATGGATGTATGATGTATGGCAATTGGGTAGAGGATATAGACAGAGGGTATTATGGTGGTGGGTGTTATGGTAATAGTTCAGTAGCCGAACAGCTTGATGAGAGTAGACTAGTGTTTGCAGATTTGAAATACCAGTACTTCGAAGAGGATGGTCATTATAGATACAAGTATGTTGTTATTCTTAAGCAAGTTAAACTTAAATCGGATGGCAGTATTGAGGTAAGTGATGATTTTAGTATTGAATTCCCAGATAATGCATATCCAGGAGGATTGGTTTACCAAAACATGAAGGCGTATATTACATATTATGTTCCTCTAAATACGGGAGGGAATTACAGTTATGCAAAGGCGTATGTAAAGGTAGCTGATCTATCTAGGTTTGATGATGTAAAATTTTCAAACTCCATTAATATACCAGGGACAGTAATTGGTGCTTCTCTTAGTGGTCACTATGTTTATACAATAGATTACCAATATGATGTAAGTTCAAAAGATTACTATCGTATAGTTGGGTACTTGAATACACTTCTTCTGACAGAGGAAAAGGCTTATTTACAGGATAGATTGGAGATATTACCTGCAGCAAGTGATAACTTATATACATACATCGGTGGTTATGTTGTAAAAGATGAAAAATTCTACTATACATTATTTACTCATAGTTGGAGTGAAAAATATGAAGATTATAGGTATTCTAATCTCCTGAAGACTGTTAATCTAGTGGATCCAGAAAATATTAATGTGAGCTCGTCGATTTCATTGAAAAATAACAGCACAAGTTCGATGAGGATTGTCTCTGATAGATTGTTTATTACAGCTTATGATTATGTCTCTGGGTTATTGGTGTATAAATTGACAGATCCACTCTTCCCCGAGTTCGAAGGATTTTATCGGACGGATGGTTGGACCTCAGCAGAAAATGTAACAGCGTTTGAAAATAAAGCCTATGTGACCGCCGGTCCTTATGGTGTTCAGGTGATAAGTCTAAGGTAAGTAGATATCACAAAAACAAATATAACTTCTGTAAGAGCTGAACCTTATAAGTTCAGCTTTTTTAACTTTTTATAGTTTAAAAGATCTGTTCTCGGATTTAAGTCAATTGCATCTCATCCTTTTTTAATGTGAATTAGTTTAGTAATCCTGTTTCTTATCCTTTGTTTGCATTTGAATCTAAATAGGGTTATCAAACGTAGATAAATTTTTGGGTTGTGAGATTTATAGTGTTGTAGCAAATTTTATCTGTTGTTAGCATAGAAGTATTCCCTAAACAGTTACATGTTTCTACAAGACTGCAAAAATGCTCATTTTTTATATTTTAGAATTTGATATTGCTTGAATTTTTGATATTAGTAGATATCTCTGTGAAGGAGGATGAGAGTTATGAAATTGTCAAAGAGAATGAGAAAGTTTTTTAATAATCCTTCTGAGTCAGAGTGGAATAATTGGCAGTGGCAGATAAGAAACAGGATAACGAGACTGGAAGATTTGGAAAAGATAATTAGCCTTACAAGCGATGAGAAGGAAGGGATAAAAAGAGTTCTCAAAACTTATAGAATGGCTATTACGCCTTATTATGCCTCTCTAATGGACGAAAAAGACCCTCTATGCCCTATTAGAATGCAGGCGGTTCCTACGATCTATGAAACTCATAAATCCAAGGCGGATCTGCATGATCCATTAGCAGAAGATCGGGATATGGTTGCACCCAATCTAGTACATAGATATCCAGATAGGGTTTTGTTCTTGGTAACAGATCAATGTTCGATGTATTGTAGGTTCTGTACGAGAAGGAGGTTAGTTGGTCAGGTCGATAAACCAAGAAAGATTAGTGAACTCGAAAGGGCATTTGAGTATATTAAAAGGAACAAGCGTGTAAGAGATGTGGTTATTTCAGGCGGAGATCCACTCACAACTTCTGATGAACACATTGAATATATTGTGAAAAGATTGAGGGATATAAAACATGTGGAGATAATCAGAATTGGATCTAGGACACCGGTCGTTTTACCAATGAGAATTACTGATAATTTGGTAAGAATGCTTAAAAAGTATCATCCAATTTACCTGAATACACATTTTAATCACCCAAGAGAGGTTACGGAAGAATCAAAGATTGCTTGTGAGAGACTCTCTGATGGTGGTGTTGTTGTCTCAAATCAATCTGTTTTACTTAGAAGGATTAATAGCTCCTACGTAATAATGAAGAAACTGTGTCATCTGCTTTTGAAGATACGCGTTAGGCCATATTATATCTTTCAATGTGACCTTTCTGAAGGGATCGAGCATTTTCGAACACCAGTATCTAAGGGATTTGAGATAATTGAGAGGATGCGGGGGCATACATCAGGTCTGGCTGTTCCTACGCTTGTTGTTGATATGCCGGGTGGTGGTGGAAAGGTTCCTATATTCCCGAATTATTTGATCTCTATGAGTGAGAATGCAACAATTTTTAGAAATTATAAGGGATTTATATCAATTTATCAGGATCCCGTAGAAAAAGATTGCACATGTGTTACGGAGAAAGATTATGAGAAAGATCCTGTTGCGCATTCTCCGGAGGGTTTGGGACACTTGTTTGACAAGAGGAAAGTTTCAATTGAACCTAAGGAGTAGAGGATGTTGAAAATTAGATATGATAGACAGATTGTTGCTAAGTCGAGAGAATATGCAACACAGATAGCTTATGATATTTACAAAAGGTTTATAAAGGGCTTTTCAACTGATTCAATTGAGCGCACAACCTTGAGATTCCTTGGTGTTGAGGGTTCAACTTCGTTTGGTCAACCCAAGGTAAATGCGATAGTGGAAAAGGTAAAAAAAGATTCTGATATAAAGGATGGTGTTCTATATGCAATAGCAAGAGAGATGGCTGTAACTGGAGTAGATTTTTATTCTGCCACCAATATTGTGTTTGATGGGACATTATCGACCATACCTCCAAGCGCGGAATCTGTAGAGAAAGCGAAGGGGGATATAGAAAAATTAGCTATTTCAAAGTATAATGAACTTATAAAGAGGAGAAAAAAGAGGGAGGAATTCAAGAGGTCCTTTAAACCACAAAAGACACCTTTGAGGTATCTCATAGTTGCGACTGGGAATATTTATGATGATGTGATACAGGCTAAGGCGGCTGCGGAGGCTGGTGCCGATATCATAGCTGTCATTAGGTCCACAGCTCAATCTCTTCTTGACTATGTCCCAGAGGGTGCTACCACTGAGGGTTATGGTGGGACATATGCAACTCAAGAAAATTTTAGGATAATGAGGAGTGCGCTAGATGAGACCTCTAAAAGGCTTGGAAGATATATCTATCTTACTAATTATTCAAGTGGACTTTGTATGCCGGAGATAGCCTTTTTGGGTGCCTTTGAGGGGTTGGATATATTATTGAATGACGCTATGTATGGCATCCTGTTTAGAGACATCAATATGAGACGAACCTTTTGTGACCAGTTCTTTTCGAGGATGATCTGTGCAATATCCAAGATAATTATAAATACCGGAGAAGACAACTACCTTACTACTTCAGATGCTATCGAGAAGGCACATACGGTTCTTACGAGTCTCTTTATTAATGAGGCGTTTGCTAAGCTTGCCGGTATGAAATCTGAATATATGGGTTTAGGGCACGCCTTTGAGATTAATCCTCAGGTGGAGGATTCTTTTTCACTCGAGCTGGCTCAAGCTCTACTTATTAGACGAATATTCCCTAGATCACCTATAAAATATATGCCTCCTACAAAACATATGACAGGTGATCCTTTCTATAGTAATCTTTTGGATGCGATGTTTAACTTTACAAGCAAGATAACCGATCAACATATACATCTGTTAGGTATGATGACTGAGGCTATGCATAATCCTTTGATTATGGATAGATACGAGAGTTTAAAGAATGTAAATTACATTTTTAATGCTGTGAGCAATTTTGCATCTCAAATTACTATAAAGAGAGATTCTCTTATTAATCGGAGGGCCGAAGAGGTGTTGTTAAAGGCTTTTGAACTGTTGAAAAAGGTCAGAGAGGAGGGACTTGATAAAGCCATTTCGCACGGTGAATTTGCAGATATTAAAAGATTCCCAGAATCTGGTAAAGGTTTGGATGGGGTCTATAGGGTTGGTCAAAATTATTTTAACCCAGTATTTGATATCCTTTTCAAAAAGACTGGAGGGGAGAGATGAGCCAGCTATTCTCAAATCTAATAAAGGCTTATGGAGATAGAAAAGATGATGGTGTGATTCAGGTCTCTTTTACCCTCCCTGTGGAGTATAGTCAAAAGGCAAAACAGATTGGAAAGATTTATGCTGAGAAGTTAGGACTTAGAGATGTAAATGTTACAACTGTTGAGAGAGTGGGCGAGGGATTTACAATGTTTGTGGTCTATGGACACTCGGATGTGGTGCTTGATGTAGATAAAATTGAGACACATGTTGTTGACTTTACAATTTTTTAGAGAGATGAACTTGACGAATTGATTGCTAAAAATATAGGTAAGAAGATAAAAGTTGTTGGGGCGTGTACTGGGTCTGATGCCCATACTGTAGGTATAGATGCTATTTTGAATATGAAAGGGTATGCTGGTGATTATGGTCTCGAAAGATATAAGTGGTTCGAGGTTTATAATTTGGGAGCTCAGATTTCAAATGATACACTGATTGAAAAGGCAATAAGTGTGAATGCTGATGCCATATTACTTTCTCAAGTTGTAACTCAGAGAAATATTCATAAAGAAAATTCGCAAGATTTCATAAGGAAGATTGAGGAAAGAGGACTAAGAGGGAAATTTATATTGATTCTTGGTGGTCCGAGGATAGACCATCCATTAGCGGTATCATTAGGTTTTGATGCCGGCTTTGGTGCTGGAACAAAGCCATCTGAAGTTGCTAGTTATATTTATGCTAGAATGTTAGAACTTAAGGATAAGTAATGGAGGTTAGGAGATGAACAGAGATCCACTAATAATTACTGTTGCAGCGGTAGGTGCGGAGACTACTAGAGAGCAGACACCTTATTTACCGATAACTGCGGAGGAGATTGGAGAGGAGGCAAAAAGAGTTCGTGAGGCAGGGGCGTGTATGATTCATCTTCATGTAAGAAAAGATGATGGTACACCTACTCAAGATAAAGAATTTTTTAGAAGAGCCATCGAAGAGATAAGGAAAAGGACGGATATTATCATACAAGTATCTACGGGTGGGGCAGTTTGGATGACAGCGGAGGAGAGGGCTCAACCATTAGAGTTAAACCCTCAGATGGCATCTCTGACGGTAGGGACATGTAATTTTGGAGATGAGGTATTTTCTAATCCATTTCCACTGATTAGGAGATTGGCTCAAACGATGAGGGAGAGAGATATTGTTCCTGAAATAGAGATATTCGATGTGGGATTTATTGATAATGCCAAATTGTTGATTAAGCAAGGTGTGTTGATGCCTCCGCTTCATTTTGACTTTGTAATGGGTGTCCCAGGTGCCATGGGGGCAGATGAGTCCCTTTTAGATTTTTTGATTTCAAGGCTGCCGGAAGACTCAACGTGGTCAGTAGCAGGCATAGGTAGGCATGAATTTAGTATGGCTGAACTCGCTATTAAAAAAGGGGGGCATGTAAGGGTAGGCCTTGAAGATAACATATATATTGAGAAAGGGGTTTTGGCAAAAGGCAATGTTGAATTGGTTGAGAAGGTTGTTGAAATGGCAAAAAAGATAGGTAGACCTTTAGCTACAATTGAAGAGGCAAAGAAAATCCTGAGGTTGAAGCGATAGAAGGAGATTTATCTTGGGTTTAGTGGATATTCATACACATATTATTCCAGATGTGGATGATGGTCCTAAAAATTTTGAGGATTCTATTAATATAATAAGGCAACTTTACCAGTTGGGCATTGATACAATTGTGGCTACTCCTCATAAAAGGAGAAGTTTTTTTAGTTTTGATGATAAAAAAGTGATAGAGAATTTTAATGAACTCTGTGGTATGATAGTAGAGAGGAACCTCTGTGTAAAGTTATATTTGGGCGCGGAGTATTACTTTGGAACGGATCTTTTCGAAGACATAAATAATAATAGTCCATTCGTTATTGGTAATTCAAAGTATCTCCTGGTAGAGTTCAAGAGCCTTAGATTTTCAAGTCAGGACAAAGAGAACCTGTTTAGAATATTTACCTTAGGGTATAAGATAATAGCCGCTCATATAGAACGAAACGGGTTTAATTCTGATTCCTTTGAAGGAATTGAATATCTAAAGAATAATTCTGTTTTGTTGCAATGTGATTTAATGTCTCTCTCCGGTCTTTGGGGGAAAGAGGCAAAGTCGTTTATGGAAGAGCTCATTAAAAGAGATTTTGTAGATATCATCTCAACAGATGTTCATTGTAGAGATTTTGAGAGTAAGTTACTATCTGAAGGTTTTGGGATCCTCAGTTCACTGGCTGGTGGTGCACCTGAGAAATACATGGGACTGGGTATCAAAAAGAGGTTAGGTCTACTATGAAAAGAAACGTTAATTTGATAATCTCTTTGGTCCTTGGGATTCTGTTTCTATATCTGACATTTAAAGGTGTAGATACAGAAAAGCTTATTGATTCTTTTTCACAAATAAAGTGGACATACATAATAATGTATCTTTTTTTTCTCACAGGCATTCAGATTGTTAGAACGACAAGATGGGGGGTCATGCTTAAGCCCATAAAAAGCAATATAAGCTTTAAGGATCTGTACATAGTTAGTTCTGTAGGCTTCATGGCACTTGTAACATTGCCATTGAGGCTCGGTGAGTTTGCCAGACCCTATTTGATTTATGAAAGATGCAATGTCTCATTGAGTGCCGCCATGGCAACGATAGTGGTTGAAAGGGTTATTGACGGAATAACGATAGGCTTTGTATTCTTTGCCACATGGATTATATTGGGTGTAACTTTTAATACTTCTATACCGCCATTCCTTGTAAATGCAGGAATAATATTTTTTGTCATCTTTGTGGGAATTTTTATAATATGTATGTTAATGTATTTAAAGCAGAGCTTTTTTGAAAGGGTTGTGAGGTTTATATTTCGCATATTTTCACATGATTTAGGAGAGAGGATTGTAGGTATTTTAAATAGATTTATATATGGATTAAGGTCCTTACCCGATGTTAAGAGTTTCCTCAATATATTTATTCAATCAATGATTTATTGGGGACTTAATGCAACAGGTCTTTATTTAATGTTTTATGCGTGCGGACTTTTCACGGCAGATGAGAAACCATTACCATATATTGCGGCTTACGTAGTATTGTGTATGCAGGTAATAGGTATTACTATCCCCTCAGGTCCAGCATTTGTTGGACCTTTTGATTTTTTTACATTAAAAGCACTCGAACTTTTTGTGGCTCCATCCCTGATGAATTCAAATGCTCTTCTGTATGTATTTGTGGTTCATACAATGCAATTTTTGCAGCAGACTCTGTATGGGATAGTTTTCGTATTTACAGGGTCAGTATCTTTTAAGTCTGTACTATCTTCATCCAAAAGGATAAATGAGTTTTTAGAACCTACATAATAATGGGAGGAATTTTCAGGTGAGGTCTTAGTGATAGTAGATTCTAAGTGATTCTAGATTTTTTACTTGTGGCTGATACTTTATTTAAAGTTCTAGTTATTTTTGCTTAACATTTGTTTTACCCTAACTTGGTTTTTGACAGGTAATAAGGGGTGGGGTTAACTTTAGTTCTTTAGGGAAGGTGATATTTAGCTTATAATATGCAGTTTGCTGTCCATAGTTTAATTATTGGGGTTTTATTGTTGCTCTTCTAATAGTTTGGGGACAATAATTTGTTTGACTTTGGAGGCATTATAATATAAATGAAAAAACCCTTATTTTTGTTGAAAGGTTGTGAAAATGAATAACCTGTTAAAGGAAATCATAGCCCTAAGGAGGTTTAAAAAGAGAGGTTTTGGAGAAAAATCTCTTTTTGATCTACTTTATGAGTTTAGGAAAAGTAACAATACCAGTCTGTTGTCTTATATCAGTGAAAATAGGGAGAGGTATGAGTTTAGTGAAAGTGAGGTAAGCTCTATTTTGGAAAATTGCGGAGAGGCGGAGAAGATTATTTCAATGTGTGAAGATACAGGGGTTAAGATATCGACATTGTGTGATATAGATTTTCCTAACATTTTATTAGAAAACAGGATACTTCCTGTATTTTTTTACAGAGGTGATTTGTCCATAATTGGTGGAAGAAATATCGCTATAGTTGGGTCAAGAACCCCCACTAGTTATGGTATAGATTCTACTGAAAAGATAGTAAAGATCATAGCTAATTATGCCAACGTAGTGAGTGGAGGTGCTTTTGGAATTGATACTGCTGCTCATAGTTCAGCCTTAAAATTTGGTGGTAAGACGATTGTCTTTTTCGGGACATCTATAAATAATCCTTATCCATCCAGTAATACATTATTATTTGACAAGATCGTTGATTCGGGTGGTCTGGTAATATCAGCATTTGGACCTTGTGAAGAGACTAATGAGTTTTCATTTGTTAGGAGGAACGAATATATAGCAACAGTTTGTCAAGCAGTTATTGTTATAGAAGGGGGCGAAAAAAGTGGGGCTGGGTTAACTGCTGAATATGCTTTCAAAAGGTCGATCCCCGTATTTGCTCTTCCGGGTCCTATTACCTCTGAAAAATCATATTGCCCAAATTACTTGATATCCAAGGGGGCTAGGATTATTTATTCGGAAAAGGTTATATCTGATTTTCTGGGTATTGTAGAAGAAGATAGCTCAAAGACTGCTAAGAGGGATTTTGATAATCAGCTCTCTGATGATGAACTCTCTCTCCTAAATATTTTGGAGAATAATGTATATCATGTTGATGAACTATTTTTGAAATTAAAAAAGCAACCAAGTGAGCTTAGTGAACTTCTTTTGAGGATGGAGCTAAAGGGTATTATAGAGCAATTGCCGGGAAAGATATATAGAAAAAGGAGTAATTGATTATGCCTAATTTGCTAATAGTTGAATCTCCTTCAAAGGCAAAGACTTTAACAAAATATTTGGGAACCGACTTCAATGTTGTGGCCTCTCAGGGGCATATAAAAGACCTTCCACCGAATGACCTTGGTGTGGATATCGAAAATAACTTCAAACCATATTATTATGTGATCAGAGGTAAAAACAAGATAATTCAGAGGATGAAGGAACTCGTAAAGAAGGCGGATAAGGTCTATTTAGGGCCTGACCCTGATAGGGAGGGTGAGGCAATAGCATTTCATATATTTGAAGAGTTAGGTGTTCCTCCGGAGAGGGTATATAGAGTTTTGTTTAATGAGATTACGAAAAATGCGGTGATCAATAGCTTAAAACATCCACAAAAATTGGATATAAATAAGTATCAATCTCAGCAGGCGCGTAGGATTCTTGATAGACTTGTCGGATACTTGATCTCGCCTATCTTGTGGAAGAAGGTTATGCCGGGGCTTTCGGCGGGTAGAGTTCAATCTGTGGCAGTAAGGCTTATTGTGGATCGAGAAGAAGAGATAAGGAGATTTGAGCGTAAGAAATATTATGAATTAGAGGGTGTTTTTTTCAAAGATAATGGGGACAGGTTTAAGGCAAAATTAGTTTCTATAGGTGATCAAAAGGTTGTCATTGAAGATAAAAATGAGGCACAAACAAGGAAAAACCACATTAAACAGCTGTCATATTTTAGGGTTGCGGTTGTTAATGATATACAGCGGAAGAAGAACCCGCCTCCTCCATTTATTACTAGTAAGTTACAGCAAGCTGCTTACAATGCATATGGATTCTCAGCAAAGAAGACCATGTCCCTTGCTCAGGATCTATATGAAGGTATGGATATAGGAGGTGGAAGACTTGAAGGTCTTGTTACTTATATTAGGACTGATTCCGTTAGAGTATCAGAGGAGTCAATAAGATCTGTGAGGGAGTATATTTCTAAGAAATGGGGTGATAGATATCTTCCCGAGAACCCTATTTATTATAGTGCCAAAGGTCGTTCACAAGATGCGCATGAGGCAATAAGACCTACTCATGTTGAATATACTCCAGATTCTTTGAGGGATATCCTACCTAAGGATCATTATAGGTTATATGATCTGATTTGGAAGAGATTTGTTGCCTCCCAAATGAGTTCAGCAATCTATTTGCAAAGGACAGTTGTAATTGAATCGGGGGCTTATGAATTTAAAGCTGTGGGGTCAAAGCTGTTATTCGATGGATACCAAAGAGTGTTTGATATGAGTGAAGAGAATAACTCTAGAGATGAGGAGTCGGATGAGGTGAGTATTCCTGATTTAAATGTAGGGGACATGCTAAGACTTGAGGATATCGAGATTATTGAAAAAGAAACTCAGCCACCGCCAAGATATACGGAGGCCACGCTCATAAAGGAACTTGAGGAGAGAGGCATAGGAAGGCCATCAACATATGCAACTATTATATCCAATATTCAGGATAGAAAGTATGTTGAAAAGCACAATAATCGTTTTGTCCCTACAGAGTTAGGCTTTATGGTGACGAAGTTGCTAGAAAAGGCGTTTCCAGATATTATGAATCCGGAATTCACAGCCATGATGGAAGACAAATTAGATAGAATAGAAGAGGGTGAGATTGATTATGTTGATATGCTCAAAAAATTTTATTCCTCATTTGAAGTTAGTTTAAGAAATGCAATAAGAAACTTTAATAATTACAAGGATGAATTGTCTGTGACATATGTCAGATGTGATAAGTGTGAGTCATATATGAATATAAAGATTAACCAATATGGTTCTTATTTAGCCTGTTCCAATTATCCTAAGTGTAAAAATATAAAGGCATTCTATAGAGATGATAGAGGTAACGTGGTTATTTCAAAGGATAGGATTGTTGATGGTAGGCATTGTCCTCTGTGTAAGTCTGAACTCGTGGTTAAAGATGGTAGGTTTGGTGAATTCATATCATGTATAAAATATCCCGAATGTAACTATACTGAGAAACTCACGACAGGTGTCAGATGCCCTAAAAATTGTGGTGGGGAACTTGTGAAGAGAAAGAGTGTGAAGGGGAAGGTATTTTATAGTTGTACTAGTTATCCTTCGTGTAAATTTATAAGTTCTTACCCAATTGTCTCACATGAGTGTCCTAGGTGCGGTAATGCTTATATGTATGAAAAGGTGACAAAGAAGATAGGGCATTTTTTAGAATGCACGGATAAAAAATGTAAGAATAGAATGAGATTAGAGAAGGAAGCTGTGTCAAATAATGAATAGTAGGGTTGTAGCTGTAGTTGGTGGTGGTATATCTGGATGTGAATGCTCATTCCTAATCGCTTCGTGGGGATTTCGAG
Source organism: Deltaproteobacteria bacterium (assembly GCA_026416535.1). Lineage (GTDB taxonomy): Bacteria > Myxococcota > SpSt-1050 > SpSt-1050 > SpSt-1050 > SpSt-1050. Next base: position 29,892 of record JAOAFA010000110.1, on the reverse strand, counting down.
TTGATTTATATGAAATGAAGCCAAAGAGGTTTTCGGAGGCTCATAAGTCTGAAAAGCTCGGTGAACTTGTCTGTAGCAACTCGCTCAAATCCAAAAATCCTAATAGTCCACAGGGGCTTTTGAAAGAAGAGATGAAAAGATTTGGATCATTGATAATTGAGGCTGCAGAAAATACTGCTATCCCAGCAGGGGATTCTCTGAGTGTAGATAGAGATCTATTTTCAGAGTACATAACTAACAGATTACTATCAATGGAGAATGTTAAGGTTATAAGAGAGGAGGTTTTGAGTTTTGAGGATCTGTTTGATAAATATGATGCAATTGTGATTGCGACAGGACCACTTACAGCACCAGATTCGGTTGCCTCGTTAAAAAGGATGATTGGGAATTCTGATTTACTTTATTTTTATGATGCTATATCACCGATTGTTACATTTGAATCAATAGATATGTCAAAGGCATTTTTTGGGTCAAGATATAAAAAGGGAGGTGATGACTATATAAATTGTCCTCTAACTGAGAAGGAATATAAGGATCTCTATGATGCCATAGTTAATGCAGAGCTGATAGAATCTCACATTAATGAAGACTTAAAGTTTTTTGAGGGATGTCTCCCGATTGAAGAGATAGCAAGGCGGGGTTATAAGTCACTTTTATTTGGACCATTTAAGCCAGTTGGGTTGGGATTTTCGAAGAATGATATGGCGTATGGTGTAGTTCAGCTTAGAGCTGAGAATAGGGCAAGGACATTGTATTCTATTGTTTCATTTCAGACTCGGATGAAATATGGTTATCAAGAAAAGGTATTGCGGATGATACCAGCTCTTAAGAATTGTGAGATAGTTAGATATGGGCAAATGCACAGAAATATCTATGTGGATTCTCCCACGGTATTGAGTAAAGATCTTACTTTGAAAAATAATTCTAAGTTTTTTTTAACAGGGACACTGACTGGAGTAGAAGGATATACGGAGGCTGCTGCCTCAGGTATAATTACTGCCATTTCAGTAGTCTCATATCTCAAAGGTAGAGAATTTATCCCTCCACCTGACATGACTGCAATGGGTCTTTTGTATAGGTATGTTATTGGGGAGATTTCAATGGGTAGAGAGTTTAAACCAACTAATATAAATAAAGGGCTATTTTTACATAATGGTGCAAAGAGGTATTCGGAGAAAATGGCATATAGAGCTGTGAGAGAGATTGATAGGTATAGTAGAGCATTTTATGATGGCAAGAGTTAATTAATCTTTGTAATGTAGATAGTTTCATCAGTACAAATTGCAATGCATGGAAACGCATAGAGTGGTTGCTTATTCCATTGACAGGTTATAAATTGGATAATATTTTTGCATCTGTCTTTGGAGGAATTATGAGAAAGACCTGTGTTGAGGATGATAAAAGGATAATGATATTTGTGACAGGTGGGACATTTGATAAAGAGTATAATGAGATAACTGGTCAGCTTGTCTTCAAAGATACACATATTCAAGAGATGCTCTCTCTTGGAAGATGTAGATTAGATATTGAGGTTAGGACTCTAATGATGATTGATAGTCTTTATATGAAAGACAGTGATAGAGAGATAATTCTACAGAATTGTCTTTCGACACCACACAAGAGGATTTTAATTACACATGGAACTGATACTATGGAAATTACAGCAAGGTACCTGGGTAAAAAGATCAAGACTAAGACAATAGTCTTAACTGGTGCGATGGTACCATATAGGTTTGGTTCTAGTGATGGAATGTTTAACTTAGGTAGCTCCTTGGCCTTTGTTCAGTTGTTACCGGAGGGAGTGTATATATCTATGAATGGGAAATACTTTTGTTATAATAATGTCAGGAAGAATCGCAAGACAGGGATATTTGAAGAAATAAAATAATTTACCACCCTAATTTTTTTCTTGCAAGCTTTGTGAGATGACTGAGAGCCTTTGCTGCTCTCTCAGGGGAGTGAAAGACAGGTATTCCTTTCTCCTCTAATTTTAGTATAACTTCATTCTGGATTTCATAGGCGTTGTGCTTTGCATCTGTTGATAAGATGAGTGGCTTGTTATATGTTTTTATAAGTCGGTCATATTCTTCTACTATCTCCATTTCTGCATCTTTTAATACAGCACAGACCATATTGAGCCCCTGGTCATAAAACCTAGATTTTTTAAGTACAGAGGTTGACATAACGCCTAAGGCACTCCCGAGAATAATCACAGAATCGATCTCATTTGCTTCTAATAATACCTCCACACCGTAAGTCATTGTCTTTCTTTTCCCACCCCCGGCAGAGTCCACAGGATTATTCCTTGCCCACCACTCCGGCATTACTTTATCTAATTTTTTAAGTGTCTCTTCACTTAATTTTGCTAGACGTAATCCATATTTTTCGCATGCGTCTGCACAGAGAACCCCCCATCCACCCCCAACAGTAAGAATGCCTACTCGATTTCCTTTTGGCAAAGGTTCTCTAACAAGGATCTGAGCGCAGTCGTAAAGTTCTTGAAGCTCTTCCACATAAATTGCGCCTGTTTGTTTAATCGCTGCTTCGAAGATGGCAGTGTCCGATGTCATTGCGCCAGTATGGGATTGAGCAGCCTTGAGTCCCCCTTCAGTTTTCCCTCCTTTTATTACTATAACACTTTTCTTCTGGGTAGCATTTTTAATTGAGTTGATTAACCTTTTCCCATCTTGTATTCCTTCAATATATGCCACTATTACGTCCGTATCTTCATCGTTGCTAAAGTAGTCAATGTAATCATGGAGTTTTAGGACGGCTTCATTACCACTAGATATAAATTTGCTAAAACCGAAGCATGACATATTGGCAAGCTGCATCATAGTTGCCCCTACATTCCCGCTCTGAGAGACCATACTTAATCTGCCGGGTTTAGGATAGTGAACGGCCATCTGAGCATATAGGTTAATCTTGGCATTCACAAGTCCTTCTCCATTAGGTCCTCCCATCATTATATTGTTGGTGACCGCAAATTCTTTAATATCTTCTTGCATTTTTTGCCCTATTTCACCAAGTTCTGCAAAACCAGCGGTTACAACAAATATGGAGTGAACCTTTTTCTCTGCACAGGATTTTAGGACATCAAATAAAGACTCTCTTGGAACAACTATTATGGCGAGGTCTATTGGGACATCAATTTCTTTTATGCTCTTATAGCCTTTTAAACCAAGGACATCTTCTCCTCTTAAATTGACAGGGAATACTTTGCCTTTGTATCCTCCATTAAGGATGTTATGAAGTATGTGGAATCCCCATTTTTTGAGATTATAAGAAGCGCCTACTACTGCAATCGTCTCAGGATAAAACATCTTGTTGAATCTCTCGATTCCTTTCATTGGGGAAACTCCCTTAAATAGATTTAGAAAAATACAAAAAATTTAGCATTAAATCAATAGGAATATTTGATGTGTGGTTACTATTTTAAAATGTCACAGGATATTACTAATTTGAAATGTCACATATATGATAGCCTTCTTCTTAAAGAGGTAGAAAGCCTTTATGGGGCTATACAAGGGAATAAAGACCTTGACCTTATCTTTTCAATAAAACATGCAAGAAAGGTGAATAAGGACAATACCGTTAGATTCTGTGGAAGGATTTATCAAATACTTCCATTTAACGGGATAAGTAGTTTCTGCGGGAGAGGTGGGTAGAGATATGCGAACTTTTGGATGGAAGGATAGAGATTTTATGGGGAGGTAAGAAATTATCCTATGTAGAGACTACTGATAAAGATGAATTTGAGGCAAGAACAGGAAGAGAAGAGGATTTCTTAGGATTTAGAACTATAGTAAATCACCCATGGAGAAAAGGTTTGAGGTATGTGTCATTTTAAGTTAGTAAAAAGATGTGACTTGACTTTAGGAATAACATACCCAATAATAAAGCTCAATTTTTTTCTTGATATTTGGGATTGTTGTATGTATAAATTTAATCTATTTTGTAACTGTTTTTTGAAAGGAGAATAGATATGATGAAAAGAATTATGTTGGCATGTTTGGCAATTGCCCTGTTTGTATTTTTAGGTTGTAAATCTGATGGTGGAAGCAGTGTAAAAAAGGTTGTTGATAAGCCTGCTGTCCTAGAGTTTTATATTATGTCTCAATGTCCATACGGAGTTCAAGTTGTAAATGCCATTGCGCCGGTGGTAGAAAAGTTGGGACCTAATCTAGACCTTAGAATCAATTACATTGTTAGTAAGACAGCCGATGGAAATTTTACGGCTATGCATGGAGAGGATGAAGTAAAGGGTAATATTGCTCAACTATGTGCAATGAAGCATTATCCGAAGACATATATGAAGTTTTTATTGTGCCAAAACAAGAATTATAGAGAGGTTGCTAAGAATTGGGAATCGTGTGCCAAAGAGAGCGGTATGAACCCACAGAAAATCAAAGGGTGTTTAGAGGGTAAGGAGGGGAAAGAACTTTTGGCAAAATCCTATGAGGAGGCAAATAAGAGGAATGCTAGAGGCTCACCAACTATGTTTCTCAATGGTCAACCCTATAGTGGCGGTAGAAAGACCTCTAATTTCCTCAAGGCGATTTGCGATACATATCAAGGTAAAAAACCTGATGCATGCAATAATTTACCTGTTGCACCTAAGGTTGATGCTATATTTTTTAGTGATAAGAGATGTCAAGATTGTAACATAGACAGGCTGGAGGGTAGGATAAGAAGCGATGTTGAGGGACTTGTAGTTAAAAAGGTAGATTATATGACGGACGAGGGTAAGTCTTTATATAAAGAATTAACAACTCTAAACCCAGATATGAAGTACTTACCCATAATCCTGTTTACTAAGTCTCTTGACGAAGATAAAGAAGGGAAGAGTGCATTAGAGAGATGGTTAAGGCCTGTCGGGGATAAATACTATTCTCTGGCGATAGGCGGTTCCTTTGATCCGACAGCTGAAATCTGCGATAATAAGGTAGATGACGACAATAATGGGAAAGTCGATTGTGACGATGATGGATGCAAAAGTAAACTGGTCTGTCGCCCAGAGATACCAAAAACCCTTGACGTGTTTGTAATGTCTCAATGTCCATATGGGGCTAAGGCGCTAATTGCAATGAAGGAAGTTTTGGAAAATTTTAAAAACGATGTAAAGTTTAACATCCATTATATTGGGGATGTAAAAGAGGATGGTACTTTGACGGCTATGCATGGGCAGTCTGAGGTAGATGAGAATATCAGGCAGCTCTGTGCTATTAAACATTATAACAAAAACTACAAATACATGGATTATATAGTGTGTAGAAGTAAGGATTATAGAAATAATGATTGGAAGTCTTGCACGGGGAGTAATGGTATTGATGATAAGGTAATCCAAAAGTGCTTTGATACAGAAGGTAAAGAGCTCCTCAAGAGGAGTTATACAGAGGCTAAAAATGCCGGTATGAGCGCAAGTCCAACATTCCTTGCAAATAACAAATATCAGTTTGGTGGGATTGATGCCGAGACCATAAAAAATAATTATTGTAAGTACAATCAAGGGCAAGCTGGTTGTGAGAATAAACTTTCTCAAGACCAGAAAGTTCAAGGATCTTGTGGTAAATAGGTATTTTTGACAAATATCTGTTTTTAATTGGAGCGGCGGTTAGCCGCTCTTTTTTTGCCTATGTTTTTTTGATCCTGTGACGAAGTTTATTGTGCAGGTCGTAATGTAAAATTTAATGAAAGATATTAATGTTAGGCCTAATTAAGGATACTGTCAGGCTCAGGATTTTGGCAGCAACTTTAATTCCTGTGGGATTCATATTTATTACTATAATACCGATTTCATATTATTATCTCAAGACAGGATTTGATAGAGAGCTTGAGAAGAGGTTAATAGCAGTTGCAGGTCTTATCTCCACGATCCCAAATATTGAATATGCAATTGATCTCAAAGAAGGGGATGAGGGATCTATGTATTTTGAATATTTTGTTGCAAAGTTAAAATCTGCTAAAGAGATCGCCTCGTTGAAATCTGTATTCATTTTTAATAGAGATGGTAAACTAATCGTATCCTCAGAGGGAGAGAGAGTGGGTAGAAAGATTGTAAGACTTGATATAGATAGAAACGAAGTTGAGAGTGTTTTCCAAAACAAGAAGGTATCGTCTGTATTGTTTAAGGGTGAAGATGGTTTGTATTATAAAAATGCCTACGTCCCTGCAATATATGATGGCGAAGAGGTGGTTGCAGCCTTAGGGGTCAGTGCATCAGTTACATATTTTGAGACTCTTTCATATATAAGAAATGGTATAATATTAATTGTAACCATTTCACTGACTATTTTAATTTTTGTTATTACTATTGTGTCTAAGAGTATATCAAGACCAGTGGCTGATATGATTAATCAGGCTAAGTATATTGCACGTGGAGATTTTGAGAGAAGACTTGATACAAAGACTTATGGTGAACTTGCAATACTAGTAGATACATTTGAGCAAATGAGAGAAAGGATTATGAATAGAAACAACGAAATGCAGATGATGTTATCTGGCATTGCCCACGAGATAAGAAATCCTTTGGGGGGTATGCAGATAATGATTGATCTGTTGATGGAAAGGTATAAGGATGATGCAGAGACATTGAAATTTCTCGAGCAATTAAACAATGAGCTTAGGTATCTAAGTAGTGTTGTAAATTCATTTTTAAATTATTCGAGGAATGTTAATATTGTCAAGGCCAGAGTCAAAATCGAATCGGTGATAAATGAGGCTGTGGAGGTTTTAAGTGGCGAGATTGAGAAAAAAGGGATAGAGATTATTAAAAAACTATCTGATATAGAGGTCTTATCGGACTTTGATATTCTGAAGCAGATTTTTATTAATATTATACTTAATTCTGTACAGGCTATTGAGAAAGATGGTAAGATTGAGATTGAATCTTTCAAGGCTGGAGAGAGTGTGGTGGTGTCGGTTAGGGATAATGGAATTGGAATTAAGCCTGGTGATATGAAGATGTTATTTAAGCCTTTTTTTACCACAAAAGAGAAGGGGAGTGGTTTGGGACTCGCTCTCGTGAAAAAATATATAAATCAGCTAGGTGGTGATATTATAATAAATAGTGAATATACGAAAGGATGTGAGGTAAAGATTTACTTGCCACTATTTTGAGATTCATCAGGCCTTGAAAATTCGATTAATTCAAAGTATCCTTGTTGCTCCCAGTCTTTTTTATTTCTTAGAATGTATGTTGAAAAATTGAGAAGACCAATATTTGGGGCATATATCCATTCGGCAACCATATCTTTTGTTGGATCAATTTTATTGATCGATCTGATCTTTATGCAATTTTTTATTATCTCATCTCTGTATTTTGCCTTTATATCGGTCTGAATTATTTCATAGTGTTCGGTGCTTTGGGGTGAGATAATAGATATCCATTTATTCCCTTTTTTTATCGGATTTTTAATCAGGTATCTTTTATTGTCTCTAAGTCCTTCTTCGTCATGCATTAACATTGCACCTGTATTGTCAATAAAAAATAACCCTTCTTTTTTTTCTATGGTAATCTTTTTTTCTACACTTTGCCCTAGTAATTTGCCTTTATATTTCCAGCTATATCCAATTCCTAACGGGTAATACTTTTCTGTTGGGTATTTGCTCTTTTCACTTGGGATAGTTACGTTATTTTGAAGTAAAAATATTATTAGTAATGTTATTCCTTTTCTCAAGTTCACTTAAAACCTCCTTAGCGTGTTCACGCACACTCCTGTTGACACTTCCTGTTGACAGGGTGAAGATTATCGAGCGAGCTATCTCTGTATCAATCTTGCCTAAAATGTTGATTGTATGGATTTGTATATGTGGTTCTCTTTCTAGACAATACCTAGCAAGTTTCAGAGAGATTTGGTCCTTTGTTCTTTCATCGAGTTTGATTTTGGAGAAGTCATAAGATGACAGTATCCCAATAATTTTATCGCCGAATTCTCGTGGTTGTTTTAAGAAACAGTTATATAGGAAGTTAAAGGCAGTTTCATTATCTTGAATAGAGTTTGAATTTAGTCTATTGTTGATTTCGTCTAGTATTGCCTCACGCATCCATCTTATCGTCTTTTTGCTTTCAAAGGCTTTGAAGAGTTTTTCTTCCTTAAATTTTCTAATCTTGCATTGATAGTCTAATTTAACGAAGGCGTCATGTAGTAGATATCTTATCTGGGAGGTCGATTCGTTTTGATTGATATCTGATTGTAGAGAGCTAGTTGTTTGAAAGATTTGAATACCATTCCCTTTTGTTGTAGTTGTAAGCGTCAGTGTTACATTATACCTATTTATAACCTTGCTTTTATCTGTGGAGATATTGATCTCACTAAGGGTTATTTTAAGACTTGAGTTCGATTTTGATGGTTCTGTAGTGTCCAAATAGGTTGTACCTTTTATTAACTTTTCGGCTATGTCAGATATATTTACGCTGTATTTGAGGTTTGTTTCATCGATTATATGGATTTTGCCTATATTGTATTCTCTTGAACAACTCGAAACCCAAATTGAGAGCAAAATATATATTAAATTTGATTTAAAATCTTGCCTGTATTTCATTGTAAAGCTCAATAGAGGTCTTTTTGATATCATACTTTTGTGATGTTTCAAGATAAACAGATGTCATTATACAGTCTTTGCTAGAACATGGAACTATATATTTAAAACCTTTTGGCACCGAATTTAAATTGAGTGCAAAACCGTGGTATGTAATGAAATCGTCAAGTTTTAGTCCAAAAGAGAGGATTTTCTTGTTATTTACGTAAATACCAGGGTGAGATCTGTTATAGTAAGAGTCTATTTTGTTGTTTTTCAGCCAGCTCGTAAATGATTCTATGACCCTATCTATAAATTGATCTAATGAAAGACCATTTTTTTTCAGATCAAATATTGTATATACAACAAGCTGTCCTGGTCCGTGGGCTGTAAGTGCTCCTCCTCTATCGGTGTCTTCAATATTTATGTTTTCTTTTATTAAGAGGTCTTGATTAGCTAGCAGATCTTCATCTCTCGATCTAATACCTCTTGTTATCACGTCGTTATGTTCTAAAAATATTATGGAGCCTTTCCCTTTCCCATTTTTTAATTTTTGAACTATTCCCTTTTGAAATATAAGGGCCTCTTTGTAGTCGATCTTCGAGAGGTAAATGTATTCTAACTGAATCATATATTATAATCCCATAAATAGTCGTTTGGCAAATGCATTGGGTAATCCGGAAGAGGTTATCTTACTTGCAGCCTTTTCTATATTGTATTCCACTCTTTTTATTTCAAATGTCCTCATCTCCGTATTATATATTCCGTATCCGGCACGAGGGTCGTAGTCTCGAGGCTGACCTACCGATCCCGCTGATATGATGTATTTGTAGTTCTTTCTAAGTCCAAATTTCTGGGCAAGGACGTCATTTACTTCATTTTCTATGTATGCAAATGTCTTGAATAAATGCGAATGACCTATTAGTGTGAGAGGTTTTAGTTGTTCAAAGTAAGGTATAATTGTTTTTGCCTGTTCAATAGAGAAAATATATTCGAAATTTTGTGCATCTATTGGTGAACCGTGACAAAGTAATACTCCCTCGTATTCATGAAAGTATGGAAGGCTCAATAGATACTCTTTGCAGCGGTCTGTTAGCTGGGTCTTTGTCCAATCGAGCACCATGTGAGCAGCATCGTAGTAATAAGAATAATCCATTCGACCTATTATTGCTGCGTCGTGATTGCCGATTACACATACATCGCATACAGACATAATAATCTCGCAACATTCTTTAGGATTTGCACCGTATCCCACAATGTCTCCGAGACATACTATGCGATCGACTTTGTCGGTTTCGAGGCTTGATAGAACTGCCTCGAGTGCCTCAAGGTTTGCATGGATATCTGATATTACACCTATTTTCATAGGATGCCTCTTCCAGCTAACTTGGTGATTTTAAGGTATATTTGGTTATTGTCAAATAAATAGTAAAGATTTAATTATGTTCGATCTTGTACAGAGTTTCCTCAATTTCTTTTACCTTGTCGAATTCTCGATAATATTTGTATATGTCTAAAAGTTTTGACAAGACATCTTTAGCCTTTGTAAAGTCTTTGGTTATATTTAAATAGATTTGTGCAAGGTTGCTCAAGGCATTGACATTTTTTTCATCGAGTTTAAGTACATCATTATATAATGATATTGCTGCATCGTATTTTCCAGTTAGAAGATAGAGATTTGCAAGGTTGTTTAATGCCTTTGTGTTATTTGGTTCAAGCTCTCTGACTATCTTGAAAAACCTTTCTGATTCAAGTAGATCCTTCTCTGACTTTGTTATTTGGAATAACATGCCAAAACAGATACCTGTGTTGAGAATAGCATCTGTGTATGCAGGTCTCAGAAGGGCAGATTCTATATAGTGTTTTATAGCCTTAATTAGATTTCTGGTGTATCTATTCATATATTCCTGTGATATGCCTATATCTTTTAACTGATAGCTTTTAAATGAATTTATAATATCGTTTTCAGCCTGTTTTCTCAAGGCGTCAGCATAAGCATAGTGTGTGGCCCATGAGTCTGGCGATTTTTTTACTATATCTTCCCATAGTCTAATGGAATCACCCCACAAGTAATTTCTATATATTGTGAGAGATGATAAGACTAAGAATATTAATGCTATGATGCTTTTTGAGTAGATCTTAGGGAGGCGTTCGGTTTTTATTATAAATTGTGTTAGGTAAGAGACTACTAGAAAGAAACCAAACATTGGGAGATAAAGATGTTTTTCTGTCATAGCCTCTTGAAATGGTATAAAACTTGAAGAGGGTAGAAGTGTTATAAAAAACCACAAAATGCCGAAAGATATTACCGGTTTGTTGTAGATATTTTTGACAGCATATCTGATGAGAATAAAAATTGTGAATATGCATAATATTGTGTATAGATTTAGTATTGACCTAACGGTTGGATAGTTGTGAATCAAGTTTTGACCAAATGGTAAAATTAATAATCGAATATATTTTATGATCACTTCCGATTGTGTAAGTAGATTTTCATAGATAGAGCGAGGTAGTGTTCCTCCGACTTTTTCGTATGATAAGAAGAAGTATATTCTTAATACGATTCCTATGATGATAATTATCACAAATGAAATATGTGTTGTAAATATCCTCTTTAGTGTCTCTTTGAGGTTCAGTTTTAGCAGAAATATGTCGGTAATGATAATGATTATAGGCAGTGTTAGAATAATCTCTTTAGAGCCAGCACCAAGGAAAAATAATAGTATTGTTGTTGAATACAAGAAGATTCTCTTCAATTTGTGTGCTGTATGGTAAGTGTGAAGATATATGTAGAAAGCGGAGAGAAAGAAGAATGTAGCCAAAACTGATGAGCGACTTGATATGTAAGTAACAGCCTCTGTTCCAATAGGGTGGACAGCAAAAAGCAGAGATGTAATAAAGGCATGTAGATGACTGTCTTCTCCTGTTGATAAGGTTTTGAAGAGTGTATGGCTGATCAGGAAAACTAAAAGTATGTTAATTAGATGAAGTATGATGTTGAATAAATGGTATGAAAATGGATTAATGCCAGAGATATGATAGTTTAGAGCAAATGTAAAAAACAGAATTGGTCTAAATAGGGAGTGTGTGAATATTGATTTTATATCACTTATAACTCTTATATCCTTATTTTGCATTATTGTGTCATGGTCGTCATATTGGAAAGGGGCATTTAAGCTATTTGCATAGACTATAAATCCCATTATGATTGGTATAGCTATAAGGTATATGACCTTGTTTTTATTTGAAAATGTCATATTTCTTGTATAAATAATTGTTGTGCAAAAAGCAATTAAAAATATAAATTTGCTTCACATAACGTTTGCATTTTATCCCTATATGAGGCTGGGGGGAGTGCCCCGTGCTGTCTTTGATATGGTGAGAGTTCAGAAAAGTAGATATAATGTAGGTGTTGTTACAACAAGGATTTATAATAATGTTGCTGATTCATTTTGTGATGAGGATATCTCTGTTTTATATTTGAGGAATTTGAGCTCAAAAATGGCCTTTAATTATCAACTTTATACACCTATTCCACATACTAAATTATTTTCTATTGTTAAAAAGGCGGATATCATCCATTTTCATGGACATAGGAATTTATTGAACGATTTGATTTTCTACATCGCAAGGATTTTTAATAAACCGTATATTATTACAACTCACGGGACCCTTCATAGTTATGAGAGTAAGAGATTGGTAAAAAGTATCTATGATGTTATAACAGGTAATAGATTTGTTAGAGATGCTAAATATATTGTTGTTCACTCTGAAGTTGAGAGGTCTAAATTGACATCGTTGGGGATAAGTCCCTCTAAGATTAGAGTGATCCCTAATGGAATTTACTTTGATGATTTGAATTCTAGTAGCGATCAGGATTTTTTTAAAAAATTTGGTATTGGTGAACGAGAGAGAGTTATTTTATTTTTGGGTAAGATTACACGTAGGAAAGGCCTCGAGGTTGCACTTGATGCATTTAGAAGGATTAAGGATGGAAGTCTAAAATTAATTGTAGCCGGCGAAGTTATTGGCGAATTACCTGAGGATGTAATGAGGGATGAGAGGGTAAAATATATAGGACATCTCGAACTTGAAGATAAGATTTCGGCCATTCTTTCATCGGTGATGCTTTTATATCCATCTATATATGAGGCATTTGGGTATGTCCCCTTTGAGGCATTATACCTCAAGAGACCCTGTATAATTGGGGATGATTTTGGGACCTCTGAACATCTATCCAAGGTAGTTCCTGAACTTGTTGTGAGCTATGGTGATTCTATTGAACTTTCTGAGTTGATGAAGAGATTGTTGGAAGATAAGGAAATGAGAGAACATGTTGTAGAAAAAGGAAGAGTATATGTTATGAAAGAATTCCACATCGAGAAGATGATTGATAAATATGATGAATTATACAGGGATATAATAGGGGGTTTAAGCTAATTTGAATAGAGCTAGATTAAAAGATAGGGGTTATTATATTTTGCCCTTGTAGTGTAGTATTGTAGGTTGTTTTAATTTTTCTAGGTGTTTCATGGCGTAATTTAAAGTTGGTATACCTCTTCTTCCACCATAATCTCTACATTTGAGTGCAGCAACTACAGTAGCAAATTTAACACTTTTTATTATATCAAATCTTCTCAGAATTCCATAAATCATTGCGCCATGAAAGACGTCTCCGGCTCCAGTTGTATCCAAAGCCTTGATGTTGTAGGCGGGTGTCCAGAATATTATACCATTATCAAATGTTATTGAGCCATTTTCTCCCATGGTTATGGTTAGGTGAGGTCTTTTGAAGTATTTTACCAGTTCCTTAAATTTTTTTAAGCTACGATCAAATCCATAGTGTTCTGCAAATACTGATGAGGCGACTACATAATCGGTGAGCTTTATAATCTTTGTCATATATTCTTTGTACGAACCGGCATCTAACATAACCGGAATTGAGTTTTTATGTGCGTATTTAGCAGCATAAATGGATATCTCTTCTTGAAAGCCATCCAAATGTAAAAACGATATATTATTGAAGAAGTTTGAATCTAACTCAAGAGAGGATAGATCTCTTCCAGAGCATGGTTTGTAGAATATCGTTCGATTTCCAGTTGTCTTCTCCACTACAATGTATGCAACATGAGATAGAGCACTTTTCCTTCTCATGATATACTGGGTGTCTATATTAACTTCTTTTAATTTTTTTATGATAAAATCGCCGTCGTTATCATCCCCCACAACAGTTGAGATGCGAGTTTTAATCCCGAATTTTGATAATGTATAAAGTGCATTTGCTACCGGTCCTCCCCCATCAATGATAATTTGTTCTACCCTTTTCTTTAGACCATATTTTGGGTATTTATCTACAATTATTAATATGTCTTTGGCGGCCTGTCCTATACCTCCTACTATGGATCTTTTCATAATCTTTTTTATTTTCGTATTATGAAGCTGATGTTTCTTCCTTTGTCACCCTTTCTGTGGGAATAAAAGAGTGTGTTAAGACAGGATGTGCAAAGGCTTGTATTAAATATATTCTCCTTCGGGATATTACATGCTATTATCTGCTCTCTCAATGTGCTTTCAAGATTTAGGTATATTGTTTTATTTTTCGTAGTAAATATCCTGCTTGTTATATATCCCTCTGATTTGAATTGCTTTATCATTTCAGGACCTACAGAATAACAGCATTCCCTTATATGGGGACCAGTAATCACCATTATTTTTTCTCTTCCAATTCCGATTTTGTTAGTAATATGATTTATGTATTTATATACAATTTTTTGTAATGCTCCACGCCAGCCCATATGAAGTGCAGCAGCGAAGTCACCTGAAACAATAAAAACTGGCATGCAGTCAGCAGTTTTAATGGTTAGGGCAATGCCTTTTTTGCTAGAGTATAATCCATCTGTTTGATTAATAATATTATAGTAAATATTCCTTTTCCTCAGAAACCTTGTGTCTCTAATCTCTTGGATATTTGTTCCATGAATTTGGTGCATCAAGATAAACCTTCTAATGTTGGTAATTTTATAAATATGATCTAAGTAATCAAATATAAACTCTTGGGAAGATGATTTGTTATTTAATTTAGTACCAAAAAAGATATCAACGTCTTTATTTACAAAACGTGGTTGTAATAGTATCATATAAAAGTCTATATACAAAGTTCTTGAGTTTTTAAACATTTTTTAGAGGTAATTGTCATGAAGTTTACAGTTTATGTCTCTTTAACAATTTTGTTTATAACTGTTGGATGTGTTCCACAAAATGAGATTATCTATCATGATATTTACGTAGCTAAGGATGTAATGGATTATGATGAAATTTTATTGGATTACGGGAATGATATAGGGTCTCATGCTTCTACAACAAGACCTTTATTTGTGATAGAGGAGACTAAGAGAAATCTGCCTTTCCCCAGTGATTTTTTCACAGTAGAGGATAAATTTTGCACATCCGGGAAGAGAATAAATCTATCAAATATAAACAATGAACCACTGGATTTGGGTCTTGTTTTTCTTGGAGATCAGTATCTTCAGGCTATAAATAAAATGTGTGGATTTGCAACATTTGGTCCGATTATTATTCCTTTTTTAGGTAAGATAGACATATCTCCGTATGAGAATGCCATCGATAACTTTGAGAGTCTGCCTATCCTCCTTTATAAAGGTGGGCAAGAGCCAGTGATAGTGCCTATTTCAATTAAGTTTGTTGAGAAATATATCGAGACGAGTAGGAGGTTGTTGAGATATCTGTGGATTAGACCACTAAGACCTCTTGAAGAGGACTCTAAGTATTATTACTTTGTTTTAAATAGCTTGAGGGATTCTAAGGGAAATAGAATAATTAGAGACAGGGGTTTTGAGAGGGTGATTAATGAGAGATATAATCTAACAGGTGAGGAGCAGAGATTGGGGGTATTAGTAAATGAAGCGATAGAATTTTTACTTGGGTTAAGGAGTGATATTAGAAAAGATGATATAGCAATGGCTATGAGTTTTACAACCAATAAGGTTAGATCTGTATATAAAAATGTGAGGGATTTTTTGTATTCTGAGAATCTGCCTTTTAACCTCTCATTTGATGTGGATGATGATGGTATGGACGATATAGGAAATGCAACAAATTATAAGGGTAGGGATTATTCTTCGATAGAGGGATTAAAATATATTGTTGAAGGAAAATTCGATGCCCCTAGTTTTATTGATAAAAAAGGCAGAATAGTTTTTAAGAATTCTGATACACCGGTTATGCAAAAGATTGAGAAAATAGGATTTACTCTATTTATCCCGAATGGCTCTCAACCGCATAAAATAGCAATGTTTCAACATGGGCTTTCAGCACAGAGGTGGGACATGAGAGGAATTGCTGATATCTTTTTGAAAGAGAATATTGCGTTCATTGCTATAGACGCGGTCACCCATGGTTCGAGAACTGCTGATCCTTCCAGATCAGGTTTTCAGTTTTTAAATATCAATGATCCTCTGGCGACGCGTTCAAATTTTATGCAGACACATTTTGATCATCTAAGATTAGTTCAATTTGTGAAGTCTCTTGAAGGTTTTGATAGATTACCATATGGTGCAGATGGAATTCCAGATTTTGATGTTTCAAGGTTTTTTTATGTGGGAAATTCCCTTGGTGCAATCCTGGGCGGGGTAACTATTAGTATAGAAGATTTACTGGAACTAGCTGTGTTGAATGTCGGTGGTGGTGGCATGATGGATTTTGTTCAATCGTTCTTGCTCCAAGCAGCTCCATCACTTGCTGAAATGCCGGAGGTCCCACTTTTTTCAGCTGTGGCACAAAATATTCTTGATGGGATAGATCCTTCTGTTCATTCTATTTATACAAGTAGTAAAAAGTATATATTGCTTCAGGAGGCATGTGAGGATTTTACAGTTCCTAATGCGACTACAGAGGGATTGGCAAGGGCATTGAGGATTCCCCTTGTAAGGCCTGTCTTTGAGAAGGTACCTTTTGTGGAGATTGTGGATGAGCCTTATACAGGGAGTGGATTAACGCAGTTTCATCCGGCTGATCATTCATTTTTGTTTTATCGTAGTGGTGAAAAGGCGGCAGAGGGGGAGAGAGGAAGAAAACAGATCATTCATTTCTGTAAGGCATATCTTGAAAGTGGCAAAGGAGAGATAAGAAGCTTTTGGAATGAGTGAAGTATTTGTTGGAACATGTAGTTGGTCCGATAAGTCACTGCTGAATTCAGGTGAATTTTATCCAAAATATATAAAGAATGCTGAGCAGAGGTTGAAATACTATGCATCAGTATTTTCAACTGTTGAAGTGGATTCATCTTTTTATGCAATTCCTTCAGAAAAGAATGCATCTTTATGGGTAGAAAGAACGCCGGATAATTTTATTTTCAATATAAAGGCATTTTCCGCTATGACTCAGCATAGCTTAAATCCAATGTCTTTGCCGGTCGATCTGAGGAAATACGTAGATTCTCAAGGAAGTAGAATTTTTATTAGAGATGAAAATGTTATTGAAGAAATTTTTCACAGGTTTATAATAGGGATCTCCCCTATGATTAAAAAGGGTAAATTGGGAGTGGTTGTATTTCAGTATCCTCCGTGGTTTGAAAAGAATGATAAGAACATGGACATAATTCTTAAGGCAAAAAGAGTGATGAAAGGGATAAATTGTGCAGTGGAGTTTAGGAATGTGAGCTGGCTCGAAAAAAATAATCAAGTTGATACTTTAAATTTTCTCAGAGATAATGGGCTGACTTACATTGTAGCGGATACTCCACAGGTAAAAACCTCAAAAACAATCAGGTACTTGGTGGACTGTACCACAGATATAGCATATTTTAGGTTTCATGGTAGGAATATAGAGAACTGGCAGAAAAAAGGGATTGAGATCTCTCTCAAATATGATTATGAATATGGGATTGATGAGATTAAGAAATTTGCGGATGATATAATTAGAATAAAAGATAGGGTAAAGAAAGTATTTGCTATGTTTAATAACCATAGAGGTTCTCAGGCAGTTAGGAACGCTATGGATTTGATTAAGATATTAAAAATTTGTATGGGATATGGTATGGGGGATAGGTTAACGGAGTAGACTATGACCTCTGGAGATTATTTGTGGGATTTAAAAGTAAAAAATTACATGAATACAAAGGGTTAACAATAAAACTGTGGCCAGCCTCGTATATCATGGTGCCAGTTAGATTTACTTAAGTGGGTTTTCTAAAATAATTATTTTTCTTGACAAGACAATATACAAAATTGTATACAAAATTGTATGAGTATTCATGGCGAAGCTAAGGAACAAAAGAATTCGGATTCGACTCTTATTTATGAGGTTTTAAAAGAGATGATAGTTTCTCACACACTCCTGCCAAGTCAAAGATTAATAGAACAGGAGCTTTCAAAGAAGTTCAATGTAAGTAGGACCCCATTGAGGGAGGCTCTTAGAAGATTGGAGGCCGAGGGATTTGTTACATATACTAAAAATAGGGGTGTCTTTGTTTCGTATTTGAGTCCTAAGGATGTGGAAGAGAGATTTATCTATTTTTCTAATCTGCTTGCCTTTGCATCGTCATTGAGCGTAGAACATCTTACAAGTAATCAGATTAATGAATTGATAGAATATGACGACAAGATGAGGCATACAACATCTATGAGTGACCGAGTTCAATGGGTGGCTTATAATCAGAGTTTTCATGTTACTTTGGTATCTGGTTGTCCGAATAAGTATATTCTATCTCAGCTTACCAAGGAAGGCGAGAGATTGTGGAGGTACTGGGTAAAGGCCTTCAATCTTGTATTTGATCTTGAAGTCTATCATCAGGAACACAGGGAGATTATTGAGAAGGTAGTAAAAGGGGATAAAAAGGGAGTTTATGATATTGTTTATTTACATACGTCGCGCTTCTCAGATAAGATAATGTTGATTTCAAAGGATATTATTTAATGTGGTTTATTAGTGATTTACATATTTCACATCAATCTTCATATATTGAGCAAAATGAGATAGAGAGGATATTGTCGTACTTGTATAGGCAATCTCCTGATAAAATAATTTTTAATGGTGACATATTTGATTTTGCAAGAACTAACCTTATTCCCCCAAGTTATGTACCGACTAGTGCGGAGAAGAAGTATGGATTGAATCCCTCGAAGGAAAATTCACTTTTAAAAATGCAAATGATAGTTTCGTCGAATGAGTATTTCTTCGATCTATTGAAAGCCCTAATTCAAAAGGGATTTAAGTTGTACTTTGTGTATGGAAATCATGATTCAGAGCTGAGGTATGATTTGGTACAAAAGTGTATAATTGACCGAGTAGGTGCAAGTTTGGAAGATAACATTTTTTTTGTATTTAGCTATTCTGATGATTTGGTTTATGTTGAGCATGGTCATCAACATGATCCTGAAAATTTTATAGTTTATGAGGCCGAAAAATGCCCTGAAGAGTATTCCTTTGGATATTTAACAACTAAGTATTTAGGGAATTTTGTTGAGAGGGAGAGGGAACTCCCAAGGAATGATATTTCAGCTGGTGAATATCTAATCTGGGTTTTTAGGCACTTTGGATTCAAGGCATTTTGGTTTATCTATCAATATTTTGTTTATTCATGGAAGATATTAACCAAATGTAAAGAGACCTCGATTTTTTCTAGAATTAAGCAACAAAAAAATAATCCTGTTATACCAATCATGTCTTCATTTATACTGTCATTTAAAAGACTTTATTTGATGCAGGTTACTTTGTTTTTTATTTTTTTTACATTTTTAGTAGTTTCAATTATTGCCAAGCCATCTATTATTTATATCCCCATGGTGCTTACCACCATTAGTCTTTTACTTTTATTTAAAATAAACAATAAAGAAAGAATTTATGATCTCCTAAGAAAAGCTGCCATGAGGATAAGAGAGGAGACTCAAATTAAATATATAGTGTTTGGACACAATCATTATTCGAAGAGAGTCGATTATGGAGCTTACCTCTCGAGTTTGGTTTTTAAGGAGTCAAATGCTTTATACATACTGAGATTAAAAGATGGTTTATTACATTACGAAAAGATAGAGGAGGAGGAAGTCAGTTATGTCTATTGTTAATATAGAGACTATCGGTAAAAAGTTGGGTTCTTTACCACAGGAAATACTTTCACATCCTAATCTCCAAGATTTTGTAAACGGTGTAAATAACTTGATAAGAGATAACCCCGTGGTTCTTGAGTGGATAAAGCGAATTATTGAATCCATGAATGACTACACATTTAAAAGGTTTACTGAAACGTTTGTTAAAAGTGTTATAATGGAGTCGATGCCTTTGAGAAGAAGGTTTTTGGAGGAAAATGGGATTACTGCCCCATTTACTATTGTTATTAATCCGACTATGAGATGTAATCTTATGTGTACTGGGTGTTATTCCTTTAAGTATTCGAAAGGAGATATGGAGTATGAATATATTAGGAAGTTGCTGAGTGAGGTTAGGGCCTATGGGGTGAGATTTATTACTGTCTCTGGGGGTGAGCCACTTTTGTATGAAAAAATTTTTGATATAGCATGTGAATATAGTGATATGGTATTCTTAATGTATACAAATGGTTTATTGATTGATTCACGTGTTGCCGATGAGATTGCTCATTGTGGAAATATTTTTCCTGCAATATCTGTGGAAGGTTTTAGAGACGAGACTGATGAAAGGAGAGGTAAAGGGGTGTTTGATATTGTAGTGGAGGCTATGAAGTTGCTAAAAGAAAGAGGAGTTTTCTTTGGTTTCTCTGTTACACCTACATCAAGGAATTCGGACGTTTTAGTGACTGATGAATTCATTGATTTTTTTATTGATAAAGGGGTGCTTTTTGGATGGTTATTTACCTATATACCAGTGGGAAAAAATCCTGATGTAAGCCTTATGGCCTCGCCCCAGCAGAGGGAACTTTTAAGAAGAAAAACCAGAGAGTGGGCATTTTCAAAACCTATATTTATTGGTGACTTTTTTAATGATGGTGTTTGCACAGGGGGATGTTTGTCGGCATCAAGATATTGTTACGTTACGGTTGAGGGAGATGTTCAGCCATGCACATTTGTACAATTTGCTACCCACAATATAAAGACGAGTTCTTTTATTGAGGTGTGGAGAAGTCCTCTCTTCGAAAAGATTAGAAACAGACAACCTTATACAAAGAATTTATTAAGGGTCTGTAAGATTATTGATAATCCTTCTATTTTACCTGAGATTGTTTATGAAACTCAAGCAAGACCTACTTGTGATGGGGCAGAAGAGATTATTCTAAACCAGAGTATTAGAAATTTTCTAACTGATTATGCCCAAAAATGGGGGCTGATTGCAGACAGGGTATGGAACTCGGATGAATATAAATGTGGATCAGACGTTTACATACCGTTTGTGGGTAGGAGAGATGTATTCAGTTGGTTTATTCACTTAAGAGGTAAGTTTAAGGACACAGAAAATAATTTCTGAATTTCTATTAACTACCTTAGTTTATCTCTATGAGCTCAAATCTTCTCGAGCCAAGACCTATTTTTTCGGCGTGCCGAAGTATAATTGAATAATCAATTTTAGGCCTTAGTGTTTTAAGTTTGTCCTGGACATCTACAAACTTCTCCATAATTGAAAGAGGTGAGATGGGTGCCTTGTTGAATAAGTGTATCGATGCTTCATCAATTGCGACAGGGTCTTTAGATGCAAGTATCCCTATGTCAGGTGTAAGTCTGTTATCACTCCAATCACAACAATCACAGTCAGGGGTGATATTCATGAGAAAGTTAAAATAAACAACCTTGTTTATCTTATTTTTTATCGCCGCGAGCGCGTATTCAGCTGTTTTGCATTGTAAGGGCTCTGAGGATGTCTTCCAGTTTTCAGGGATGGCTCTATGTGGACAGACCACGATACATTCGCCACAACCTATGCATAAATCCTGGTTGATGTGTGCCTTTTTATTATCTTTCAGTGTTATACACTTTACAGGACAGTGTCTGATGCAGATTGAATCACCCTTGCATATGTCTTCATCTATATAAGGCTTTACATCGCTATGCATTATTTGCTTTCCTGCGGATGTAGCACATCCCATACCAAGGTGTTTGATAGCCCCACCGAATGAAAAGAGCATATGTCCTTTGAAGTGTGATACAACTACCATTGCTGTTGAGTGGTAGATAGCGCTGGCGATTTTCGCTTTTTTTATATAATCTCCATTTACTTCTACTTCTACTGCATCTGTTCCAGTAAGTCCGTCCGCAACGATTATTGGTGCACCAGTACTCTCTAGGGTAAAGCCGTTATAGGCAGCGGTCCTAATATTTTCTATGGCGTTTTTTCTCTCCCCAGAATAGAGTGTGTTGGTGTCTGTAATATATACATTCGCGCACTTCTTTTTTACCTCATCTACTATTGTTCTGATGTATGGGACTGGTATGAATGTAGTATTACCCTTCTCGCCCCAGTGTATCTTTATAGCTACGCGGTCACTCTCGTCGAATATCTTTTCGAATTCAGCTTTTAGGTATAAGGTTCGGATTTTGTCGAGTAAGTTTTTTTTGGGACTTGCTCTAAAGTTTGTGAAAAATACTTTTGATTTCATTTTATACCTCTACTCATTCGTAGATGTTATCCTTGTATCAATATCTTTAAAACTCATCCCCAAAAGAGGGATTGAGATTATCCCTGCTATAGTTACAGGTATTAATTGAATAAAGTGGTAAGTTAGAGCAATAGAAAGGGCGATTGATTTTTCTATACCGAAGAATCCGAGTGCTAATACCACAGATAGTTCAAATGTGCCCAGAGAGCCGGGCGCTGCAGGTATCATAATTGCTATGTTTACAGCTAAAAGTGTCATGAGGGCGGCTAGAGGTGTTAGATGAATACCAAATGATAAGATTACGAAGTGAACCATAAAAATTTGAGTTATCCAGCCCATAAGAGAAAATATCGTTGCAATAGAAGATGTCTTAAAATTATTTATCGCCTCAAACCCCTTTTGGAGCTTTTCAAAGATATTTTTAATGATCTCATTGGTATTTTCGCTAAAAGGTATGTATTTAGCAAAGGTCTCAGGATTTAATTTCATCATTAATATTATAAGAGCAAAGGCAATTGAGAAAAATATAATAAATCCAAAGGTGCCTTTCTTCATCCAATCTGGAGTCTCCATGATAAGAGGTATTATTGCAAGTAATATTAACATCCCTATTCCCTCAAACAACCGGTCAAGAGCCGCCGAACCTATTACCGTTGTCTTGGAGATGTTTTCCTTCTTCCCAAGGACAAGTGCTCTAACCAATTCACCAGCACGGGCTGGCAATAATGTATTTGCCATAAACCCAACAAGGTTTGCCAAAAAGAGTACTATAAGTCTTGGCTTTGGTGTGAGGAGTGTTCGCCATCTCATACTTTTGAATAGTATAACCACAAAATTAAGAAAGAATACGATTGTAAGTTCAAAGGGT
The DNA here is from genome assembly GCA_026416535.1 of Deltaproteobacteria bacterium. Taxonomy (GTDB): domain Bacteria; phylum Myxococcota; class SpSt-1050; order SpSt-1050; family SpSt-1050; genus SpSt-1050. The sequence goes on along the minus strand of JAOAFA010000110.1, from coordinate 6,925 downwards.
CTAACGTTTCTAAATGCCTCTAATGCCTCCTTGAAATCTATGATGTAAAAGAGTAATCCCAAAAGGGCTACAGAGAGTAGAAAACCAGCGATTTTCCAGTCCTTTAGTTCGTACTTCATAGTTAATTATTTACCACAAGACTTGTAAAATAAAACAATAAAAAATGTAAGCAAACTGCTTTGTTTAGCAGAAAATATTTTAAACCTAATTCTTTTTTATTGACAAGAGGGACTCTGTTTATATTATCTCTCCGTCTTTTGAGTAGGGATTAGCCCTATTAGGCAAAGTAGGTGCCTGATCCCAATTTATTAGAGGAAGGAAGGTTTGTATGCTTGAGATTAGGTTTCATGGAAGAGGTGGCCAGGGGGCAGTTACATCTGTGGAGCTTTTTGCTATATCGGCCATTGCCGAGGGGAAGTATGCTCAAGGCTTTCCATCTTTTGGACCTGAGAGAAGAGGTGCTCCTGTTGTAGCTTTTCTTAGAATCTCTGATAAACCAGTGAAAATAAGGTCTAAAATATATAACCCTGATGTGGTAGTAATTCTTGACCCATCACTTGTTGATGTAGCTAATCCTACATTCGGTTTAAAAAAGGGTGGTATTATAGTATTAAATACGGCAAAGTCTCATAGTGACCTTGGTGGTGCTTTTAAGGGATATAAAGTGGCTATAGTAGATGCGTATAAAATTGCTATGGAGGAGATGGGAGTGAATATTGTAAATACAACTATGCTAGGTTCTCTTATTAAGGCTACCGATGTAATAAGGCTTAAGTCGATTGAGGAGCCTGTGAGGGAGAGATTTGGTAGACTTGCTGAGAAAAATATCAGTGCCTTAAAGAGGGCCTATAAGGAGACAATAATTAAGGAGTTGTGATATGCCAAAGCCGATGGAAGAATATAAATGGCACGAATTAAATGTTGGATGTGTGGTTGATGAGGTAGGGTCTGCCCGGGATTATAAAACAGGCGGGTGGAGGTCATTGAAACCTGTTTGGGAAGAGTCAAAGTGTATTAAGTGTGGACTTTGTTGGCTTTATTGTCCAGACGCGGCAATATTTCAAAAGGAAAATGGTTATTTCACTGCTAATTTAGACTACTGTAAGGGCTGTGGTATTTGTGCGCATGAATGTTGGCCAAGGGCAATAAAAATGGTGGAGGATGAAAAATGAAAAGAGGAATAGAGGTATCGTTGGCTGCTGCTGAGGCGGCAAAATTGTCGAGAGTAGAGGTAGTAGCGGCTTATCCCATTACACCTCAGACTCATATTGTCGAACACCTGTCCGAACTTGTTGCCGACGGGGAGATGGATGCTGTTTATGTTACTGTTGAATCCGAGCATTCGGCTATGTCTGCATGTATTGGCGCTGCCGCATCAGGTGCAAGGACATTTACTTCTACAAGTGCTCAGGGTTTAGAGTTGATGCATGAGACTTTATTTATTGCCTCTGCATTAAGACTACCAATAGTTATGGCTGTTGCAAATAGGGCACTCTCAGCTCCGTTGTCAATCTGGAATGATCATTCCGATGTTATGGCAGCAAGAGATTGTGGTTGGATTCAATTGTTTTGTGAAAATGGTCAGGAGGTGGTTGATTCTATAATAATGGCATACAGGATAGCTGAGGATAATAGAGTGCTTTTACCTGTGATGGTCAATCTTGATGGGTTTTTACTTTCCCACGTCGTTGAACCTATCGATTTCCCATCTCAGAAAGAGGTCGATAAATTTTTGCCAGATTATAAGCCCTTGTTTACTCTGCATCCTGATAGACCTGTGACGATGGGCGCCTATGCTACTCCTGAGTTATATACGGAGGCGAAGTTTGCACAGGAACAAGCCATTCTCAATTCACTTCCTGTGATTAAAGAGGTCTTTAAGGATTTCACAAATAGATTTAAGCGCAAATACAATGTAGTTGAGACTTATAATTTGGAAAATTCTGATACCGTGTTTGTAGCAATGGGGAGCATAAATGAAAATATTATGACTGCCATTGATGAGTTGAAAAAGGAGAAGATGTCTTGTGGTCTTGTTAAGATTAGATTGTTTAGACCATTTCCGTTTTCAGAGATAGCCTCTTTATTGGAAAAGAAAAAAAATATTATAGTAATTGATAGGGCAATGCCGGGTGGGAGTATGAACGGACCAGTATTTAATGAGATATCAGCAGTTTTAAGAAGATACGATGTGAGGGGAGAGTTGTATAATTACATTGTAGGTCTTGGTGGGAGAGATGTCCTGCCGGATGATTTTATATCGATTTATGACGAAGTAACAAAATCTAAAAAAGATAAACAGAAATTGAAGGCAAATTACAAAGTCATAGGAGTCAGAGTATGATGTTACCAAATATTGAAATTTTTGCACCCAATGTTGTGCCCAAAGAGGAGTTTATTGTTTCTGGGCATCGTGCCTGTCAAGGGTGTGCAGAGGTGCTTGCTCTAAGATTGGCGCTGAAGACATTCGGGAGGGATACAATAATAGCTATGGCTACTGGATGTATGGAGATAATCTCTACACCTCTCCCGACTACGGCTTGGACACAGCCGTGGATCCATGTTGCGTTTGAAAATGCGGCAGCTGTCGCCTCAGGGATAGAGGCCGGATTAAGGATTTTGAGGAGGAAGAAGAAGATCCCAGATAAGGATATCCATGTTGTTGCAATCGCTGGGGATGGCGGGACAGCAGATATTGGGCTTCAAGCTCTCTCTGGGGCACTTGAAAGATATCATAAATTTACTTACATCTGTGTAGATAATGAGGCTTATATGAACACAGGTATCCAAAGGTCATCTGCCACACCTTTTGGGGCGTCGACTACTACCTCGCCGGCTGGAAGGGCATCAATTGGACAGCAGACATGGAAAAAGGATATGGTAAAAATAGCAGCTGCACATAATATTCCTTACGCTGCTACTGCTTGTCCTTCTTATCCATTTGATCTAATCGAGAAGGTTAAGAAGGCTAAAATGACGGAGGGCCCTTCTTATCTACATTTTCTCTCTGTTTGCCCTACAGGGTGGAGAATCCCATCTGAAACTGCTATAAAATATGGTAGGCTTGCTGTTGAATCAGGTGTATTCCCTCTTTATGAGATAAAAAATGGGAAGTATAGAATTACGTATGATCCTGAGCCCTTGAGACCTGTTGTTGATTACCTGAGAGGTCAGGGGAGATTCAGACATCTAACAGATGAGCATATGGAATATATTCAAAAGAGAATCACCGAGCAATGGGAGGGGCTTAAAAGACTTGCTTCTCTCAAGTAGGAGGTTTTATGGAGATAGATGAGGTAAAGCTAGACAGCATTTTGGAAAAATATGGTAGAGATAAGTCACTTCTGTTGGGTATGTTTCAGGATATTCAAAGAGAATATAGGTATTTACCTAAGGAAGCTATCAAGTATTTGTGTGAGAGGTTGAATATTCCTGTAATAAAAGGTTATGAAATGGCGACATTCTATAAGGCTCTTTCGCTTGTCCCGCGAGGACGGCATACCATTCATGTGTGTATGGGAACCGCCTGTCATTTAAAAGGGGCACCGGGTATCCTTGAGGCATTTGAGAGGGAATTAAAGATAAAGCGTGGCGGGACTACAGATGATATGTTGTTTACACTTGAATCAGTTAATTGTCTTGGTGCATGCGCCCTTGCACCCTTGGTGCGAATTGATGAAAAGGATTATGGAAAGGTGAATCAAACAGGTGTCAAAAAAATAATAGAAGAATATAAGAGTGGAGAGTAGTATGATTATTTCGATTGAAAGGCTTGAAGAAATAAAAAGGGAATTTTTACAATCTAATTCTAAGTATAGGAAAATAATTAGAGTTTGTTGCGGGACTGGGTGTATATCCTCAGGGGCTCTCAAAGTTGTAGAGAAATTGAGAGCGGCAATAAAGGAGGAAAAACTTGATAATGAGGTAAAGATTGTAGAGACAGGTTGTCATGGTTTTTGTGAGAGAGGACCTATAGTGGTATTCGGAGAAAATGAAATTTTCTATCAAATGGTTGGTAAAAGAAACATAGAGGCCGATATTTCTTCTTTGATGGATACTGTTAAATCGGACAAAGTGGCTCAAGGGTTATTGTATTCAGATCCAGCAGATAAAAACAAGAGATATGTGGCTACGAAGGAGATTCCATTTTACAGTGGGCAGAAGAAGATTGTTTTAAATCTCAATGGGTATATTGATCCTGAAAGCATTGAAGACTATATTGCAAATGGTGGATATACTGCTCTCTACAAGGCTCTTAAGATGAAGCCTGAAGAGATTATTGATTGGGTTGATAACTCGGGATTGAGGGGAAGAGGTGGAGGTGGGTTTAGGACTGGTAGGAAATGGAGGTCATGTAGGGAGGCCAGCGGCTCCCCCAAATATATTGTTGCTAACGGAGATGAGGGAGACCCAGGTGCATTTATGGATAGATCTATAATGGAAGGGAATCCTCACTCGATTATTGAGGGTATGATTATAGGAGGCTACGCCATCGGCTCAAATGATGGTTTCATATATGTTCGAGATGAGTATCCTCTGGCTGTAAAAAGACTAACAAAGGCAATAAATGATGCGAGAAGGTTGGGACTTTTGGGTGATAATATATTTGGAACAGGATTTAAATTTGATATAAAGATTTTTAGGGGAGGGGGGGCCTTTGTATGTGGCGAATCTACTGCTTTAATGCAATCGCTTGAGGGTAAGATAGGGGAGCCAAGGGCAAAATACATTCATACCGTTGAGAGAGGTTTGTGGGATAAGCCGACGAATCTTAACAATGTAGAGACATGGGCATGTATACCGCTTATAATCAACAACGGTTGGGAATGGTTTGCAAATATTGGGACGAAGAATAGCACGGGAACAAAGGTGTTTTCTCTCGTTGGGAAGGTGAATAATACTGGGCTAATTGAGGTCCCAATGGGAATAACATTGAGAGAGATTATTTTCAATCTTGGGGGTGGTATTCAGAAAGGGAAAAAGTTTAAGGCTGTCCAGACAGGTGGACCGTCTGGTGGTTGTATTCCATCTGAGTATCTTGATACACCTGTTGACTTCGATACACTTACCGAGCTTGGTTCTATGATGGGTTCTGGTGGGATGATTGTTATGGACGAAAGGAACTGTATGGTAGATGTAGCAAGGTATTTCTTGAATTTTCTTGTGGAAGAATCCTGTGGTAAGTGTGTTCCTTGTAGAGAGGGTGTGAGGAGGATGTATGAGATCGTTGATAGGATCTGCAATGGAGATGGAAGAGAGAGTGATATAGAGCATTTGGAAGAGTTGGGTAAGGCTATAAAGCTTGGGTCCCTCTGTGGACTTGGACAGTCAGCTCCAAATCCTGTTTTGTCAACAGTTAAGTATTTTAGAGTAGAATACGAAGAGCATATTAAGCAAAAGAAGTGTAGAGCAGGAGTTTGCAAACCTCTTATCACCATTAAGATTAATGAGAAATGCACGGGTTGTATGGTATGTGCAAGGAATTGCCCCGTAAATTGTATATCAGGTGAAAAGCAAAAACTACATGTGATCGACCAGAGTAGATGTATTAAGTGTCAGGTCTGCTATGATGTCTGCAGATTTGACGCAGTTACAATAGAATAAGGAGATATGCGATGGTGAAATTCAAGATAGATGATAAAGTTGTTGAATCAAGAGAAGGTGAATTTTTATTAAACGTGGCAAAGAGGTATGGAATTTATATACCTACTTTGTGCCATCATGAGGTATTGGGTTCAGAAGGTAGGTGTAGGTTGTGTGTGGTCGAGGTTAAGACGAAATGGAGAAGAAGATTAGTAACGAGCTGCCTTTTCCCTGTGTCAAAAGATATAGAGGAGGTTTACACAAATTCTGAGGATGTTAATTTGGTTAGAAAGACGGTTTTAGAATTACTATTGGCAAGGTGTCCAGAATCGGATGTAATCCAGTATATGGCTGCAAAATACGGTATAAAAGAGCCAAGATACAATAAAGATACGGATAAAGGGAAGTGTATACTTTGTAATATGTGTGTAAGAACTTGTGAAAATATAGTAGGAGTCTCTGCCATAGGAATAATCGGGAAGGGTCCTGAGAAGAAGATATCCCCGCCGTTTAAAGAGGCATCCGACGCCTGTATAGGTTGTGGTGCTTGTGTCGCGATATGTCCTACGGGGCATATCTTTATGGAGGACAAAGACGGGATCAGATTAATATGGAGAAAAAGGTTTGAATTGGCAGAATGCCCAAAATGTAAGAGGTACCATGCCCCTATAGAACAGCTCGAATTTATTTCAAAAAAGACAAATGTCCCATTATCTGATTTAATGGTCTGTGTAAATTGTAGATAAACCTTTCCTATATGTTAATATTCTCTACCGTTTGTGAGTGTGTAAACTAAATATTAAGGACAATTAAGACATCTTGAGGTTACTACTCGGGTGTTTTTTATAATGCCACTTGTCATTTTTATGTTTTTTAATTCTTCAGTTGTTCGTAGTCTAATCTCTTTTTCGTTATAGATGGGCCCAGGATTTTGATGTTGCTGAGATATAACATGGTATATTTTTGTTCGTTTGGATTTGTACTATTTGATAAGCGAATTTGATACCTCTTAAATGGGGCGTTGAGTCAAAGAGATTGCTTGATTTATGGGAGCAAATAATTAGTAATGTAATATGTAGGGGAGGTAAGGCGTATTAGTAATTATTATAATTCTATTTTTATCTTTTTCTTAAAATTTCTCTTCAAGTAAATAAAACAAAGTTGATGGTCTAACTCTGGAAAAAGGCATAAATTGTCTGTCTTAATCCACTAAAATCATCAGATACTACAAAGCATCACATCTTAAGATCACTCTTAACAAGATTATTTAAAATCTCCAACCATTCACCTATGGACTTACTCCACAAATAAATATAGTACCCCTAAAGGATCTTCCTTACAC
>JAOAFA010000069.1 GCA_026416535.1 Deltaproteobacteria bacterium | reverse complement strand
AGATGTGTATAAGAGACAGGGCTGTATAGTACATTATTAGCTTATTTTCTACGGCTACTACTGTAGGTGATGATATAGCTTTGTTGTCAAAATCTGTATCATTATCACCTACTTTTAAGATTGGGTTACTTATGTATGAATACAATGGACCTACGGTAAGATCCTTTGATGCTAATGGAAAATCGTATTCGTTTTCGCAGCTAGTAAAGAATATTAATAGAAGAATTGCTAAAGCATTTCTCATGGGTATTACCTCGATTAGAGAGAAAATGATATACCAAGCCCACCTTCCATAAAATTGCCACTTATTGAGTAGTCACCATAAGGGTCAAGGGGATTAACCTTGTTGAAACTCCTCTTAAGTAAATAATGATATTGAAAGTAAATGTTTAAATCGAATCCGTTGGGTAGAAGTCCTGTTGGATCATCAAGATGAAGCCCACTTCCTATGGCAAAAGTGTGCCTATCACTATCTAATAAATTCGTATTGTAGATCTGATCAGGTATGGGGGTTGGTAAGTATTGGTATCCTATTCTTAATTCTACTCGTTTTTCGTAAAGGTAGAAACCCCATCCAAGTTTGATCCTTATAACATCCTTGGCAGATATTTTTTTTTGTTCGGTATTTTTGACTGAAGGGAATAGCACGTTCGGTTCAATCTCTATGATAACATATTGTGGAGGCATCTCAGAGAAGAATATATATCCTAGATCAAGGAGGAATTTTATATTTTCATGTGGTTTTGAGACAACACCTAAGGTTATTTCTGATGGGACAAAGAAGCTTTGGCCATCTTGAATGACATTCATGTTTAGTAACTGCATATCAAAGTTTGTATCTATTTTTAGATTTAGCGAATTTTTAAATCTGTATGAGAGGGCTGTTGAAAGAGTATAAGGAAAATCATAAGAGATACCAATTATGGGTGTATAAGTGAACTTTTGGTCCATGATAAAATCACTTTGTGTTGTCTTTTGATTTGCGAGGTCTATGCTAACTCTAGATCTCCCATAGGAGTTACCAAAAATGTCTAGTGCAATTCCGAGTGAAAGTCTATTAGACATTTTGTAGGCTAGAGCAGGTTTTATGGAGTATCTCAGTAGATTACGGTAGTTAATAAATTGGGGATAGTTGGGGTCCTGAGAATACATATACATGATCGATGGTTGTGGGAAGGTCAGGGCCAAGCCAAGATATAGTCCCTGTAACTTGCCATCAAAGGGGATTATCAGTCCACCTTCAAGTAAAAAATAATTGCCTTTCTCATAAGAGTTGTTATTGATTTTGAAATCTTTGTGCCCCATAGACAGTCCACAGCCAATTCTATTTTTAGGGGTAGTAGTAATTCGAGATGGGTTATAAAATATTAAAAATGGCTCATTTGAGTCAGCTGAGCCGGCTCCAGCATAACCTTGGGATGTTGGGCCACTGCCAATTAGAAAATCATGGCTTGCGAACATATAATTAGGAATGAAAATGAAAATTCCGATGAACTTTATTATTTTCATGATTAGCCTTCTCCGAGGTTGATGTTTGGTAGGAAATAGTATAGAAATAGGATTAACTCGTTTATTGCATCGTATTTAAATAGGACTTTGAGAACCTCTAAAGTGTTGTGTATAATATCGTATTGATGAATTGCATCAATCATATCAGCTACTATGGCTATGCCGTTTTTTTCATTGAACCTCTTTAAAAAGTCAAGAAAGATATAGTCTGGATCATACTTTCGTGAATTAGCTAATGTGTTTAGGGCGTCGTTGACAGCTCCACAGGATATAGCATAACCTAGTAAATTCATTAATTCTCCCTCATTGTCATAATTCGAGAAGTATTTTGATAGGAGTCTTAATGATGGGAGTGCAAGCTTATAAAGTTCTGAGACTTCTTCGGTGAATTTGGGTCTATAATGGATTGATGTCTTATCGATGTAGTCTATAAATGTAATCTTGTCTTTTGTCCTTGTTAGTGCGGCACCTAAGAGATGTAATATCTTGTAAGCACGATATTCTGGTTTTATTAGGATGTTTTTTATAGCCGGTATCGTAGTTTCTATACTCTCATCTATGTCTGGCGTGAGGGAGTTATAATAATATGTCAAAACATTATTCTTGATATCTGTCTGAGGATTTAATAGGTCTGATAGGGCTAGGATGACGTTTTCTGCAGCAAATTTTTCTTTTTCATCAAAATTATATTTAAGGGAGAGGAGATCGTTAATTATCTCGGTGAACTCAACGACCAATGATGAATTTTTATCTGGGAAATTGAATGCTGTCTTCAATAGATTATAAAGAGGATTTATTTCTTGACCATCAGTTCCCCACATCATTGCTACAATATCTGCTATTTCTCTTACTCTTGAGCTCTTGTCTGGCATGTTGTTTAGGACGTTCAACAGACCTACATAGAAATTGAAGAAGCCTGATTTGCCGATGGCATCAAGAGCAGCAAACCCCTCTACATCTACATCCCAACTGAAGCCAAGTTTTTCATACATTGGGATGTCGCCAAGTTTATTATGGAGGAGGCAATTTATATATGAAGTGAATCCTGAAGCTTGTTCTGGTGTCCTCTTTGCTAGTTCTAAATGATAGGCTACAGCAGTATTTTGGGGGAAGATAGGTATTTTGGGATAACCCTTGTGTAGATCTTCAAACAAAGGGTCACCTTCTTTTAAGTGTTTTGTACAGATAGGTCCTAGTATTTCTGCTCCAAGTTTTCTAGATTCTTCGTCAAGGACAGTCTCTTTTTGATAAGTAGAGTTAACCATACGAATCATTTGCATAAAGCAAGAGTATTTCTGACTTTCCACTGTGGAAGTAGGTACTCCATCTTCACAATGTCTTTCAAAAAATATGGCGAGGCTTGGGCCAATATTGTTTATTTCTTCTCTGCCCAGAGATCTCAGAAAATTTATTATGGCATAACCCCCTTTTCCATCCTCTCCGATTATTTTATAGAGTTTATCCAATAAGTTTATCTGTTGAACGTTTCCGTCCTTTTCTTTGATATTTATGCTTGAGATCATGAAATTTTTCACAATCTTTCTTATTGCCTCAATATGACTTCTATCAATTAAACCGACAACTTCACCAATTTTATTAAAAATCCTTTTTGCTCTGTTTTCATCCTCTCCAATCTTTCTTACTTCTATTCCTAAGATGGCTATTAAGTTTTTGACCGAATCATATCTTAAGAGTTCGACTGTATTTATTACCATGCCTTCTGCTGCATCCTTTTCAAGTATGTAGGTGAGGGCAATATTTAATGGAACAGTGGAGGGGACTTTCTTACTAATTCCAGATTGTTTTATCTCGACCTTCTCTTTTGTAACCCCCTCAATAATACCTATTGCCTCTTGAATGTATCCTTCCTCAAGCAAGAATGAGACAGCATCATAAAAATCTGTTAGAAGAGGGGAATCATATGCTATCCTTATTAAAGGTATTAGGCCATTATGGACCGCTCCATTTCTATTTAATATGTGAAGGGTATCAAGGCTTTTTTCAATATCAGGATATTGGAGTAGCTTTGCCACTGGGCCATCAGCCTTTAATAGTTCCCTTGTGGATGGATCTTTTAGTACTTCAATTAAAATCTTTTTTAAATTTGATCCTCCTACACTCTTTATTGCAACATCAAGGGCGTCTACAAGCTCTCTTAATTGATTAGTTTTCATGAGGACCCTAACAGCATCTGCAAGAGCTACTAGTGTGTTGGAATCTGTGAGAGCAATAAAATGTCCCAGAAGACTTGAATACTGTGGGTTTTGCGGACCTTCTTGGTATTCTTCAGGCTTGTCACCAACGGCCGAACAACTTAAAAAAATGGTTAAGAAAAGAATTCTATGAAATCTGCTTAACATAACCTTGAGACCAATATCATAACTTATATGTGGGTTATTTTCAATACATTATAAATGGTTTCGTGATACAAAAAGAATTCTAAGAATCTGTATGAAATCTATGAGTTAATGGCAAAGTGGCCTTGTTTTTCAACCCTGAAGTTTTTGTCTTTTTGTGCATATATTTTTTGCTTTATATATTCAGTTGTAAGACACTGCTCTTAGTTGTTGCCATGAGCCTGTATGAATGATACTGGCGATGTGTTTATCCGCTTAATAATGTAGGGGGTTGTTTGGGATGTAGCTGGTTGTTCGGGGAATCTTGGATTAGAATTACATGGGATTATAAACCCTGATTTTTCATTACAAAAAACTTTTATTGCAATGCGAGGTTGATATTGATATAATTTCTGTTAGGAGGTGAACGGCCCATGATACGGTTTGTTAAAATTGGTGAAAATATAATTATAAGTAGGTGTTTTGGTATTGATTTTGTCCTGTAGCTCAAATATTACAGGGGATGGAAGTGGTGGCATAGGTAATGATATTGGGCTCAGGAAATGTGAGAATTCTGCTCAATGTGGACCAAGAGAAGAGTGTAGAAACAATTTGTGTGTTAGGAAGAATGGTGGTGGTGATGCCGGTATTGATGGTGGTGGTGTGGTCTGTGATGTAGGCGACTCTAGAAGTTGTTTTTCTGGAGACGTGAGTAAAAAGAATAAAGGGATATGTAAGGAAGGAGTACAATATTGCAAGGGTGGGATATGGGGGAAGTGTGAAAATGAAGTATTACCAAAAGATGAAGTTTGTAACAATTTGGATGATGATTGTAATGGGATTACGGATGAGGGGTGTGAATGCAAGGAAGGACAAAAAAGGGAATGTTATACAGCCAGTGAGGATACAAAATATGTTGGTTTGTGTAGACCTGGGACTCAGTATTGCCGAAATAACAAATGGGGTCTGTGTGAGGGGGAGATTACTCCAAGGCCTGAGACATGTGAGGGTGTAGCAGACGGTTTTGCACCATTAGACTCAGATTGTGATGGGAAGCCAGATCTTAAAATAACAAATAGGTGTGGAAAGTGTGGGCCCGAATTCGATGAGATTTGCGGGAATGTGGTTGATGATAATTGTAATGGAGAGATTGATGAGGGCTGTGTGTGTAAGTCTGGTGCTATTCAGAGGTGTTATACTGGACCATCAGACACACTCAATAAGGGAATATGTAGATATGGGAGGCAGGAGTGTGTGAATGGAAGGTGGAGTAAGTGCATTGATGAGATTTTACCTCTTAGTGGTGAGATATGTGGAAATCTGAGAGATGACAACTGCAATGGGATTACTGATGAAAATTGCCCATGTGTTGAGGGAACACAAAGGAAATGTTATACTGGACCTGCAAATACAGAAGGTATTGGAAGCTGTCGTGCAGGTATCTCAATTTGTGAGAATGGAATGTGGAGTGAATGCAGAGGGGAGATTCTACCTCAGAGAGAGAGTTGTAATGGAGTAGAGGATGGTAAGATTCCTGTTGACACTGATTGTAATGGAGAGGTCGATAAATCTGTTGTTAATCTCTGTGGTTATTGTGGTCCACTTCCTCAAGAGATTTGTGGGAATGGTAGAGATGACAATTGTAATGGTGAGGTAGATGAGGGGTGTGATTGCAATGCTGACTGCCAGTGTTCTGGTGGAGATTGTGAATGCAAGCCGAGATTTAATCAACCTTGTTATGGTGGACCGGTACAGAATATGGGGAAGGGAATATGCACGAGCGGGTTCCATGATTGTGTATTGGTGAATGGAAAGTGGCAGTGGACGGAATGTAAAGGATATGTCCTACCGGAGCCTTCCGAGACTTGTAGTGATGGATTGGATAACGACTGTGATGGGTATACAGATGAAGGTTGTGAGAGTAATAATTGTGATCCTGGGACTGGAGGGAATTGTTTTATTGAGCCCGAATGTGAGGATTGGATGGTTAGAAATTGCTATACTGGACCACTAGATACGAGAAATAGAGGAAGTTGTCGTGATGGTATACAACAATGTGTAAATGGTTTCTGGTCAAAGGATTGTTATGGTGAAAAGAGACCTACGGGAGAGGAGTGTGATGGGATTGACAATGATTGTGATGGAGAAGTTGACGAGGGGTGTAGATGTACTCCTTCGGAGATTGGAGAGTGTTTTAATGGACCTGTTCCAGTTGTCTTTGGGGATCAGAGTAATAAGAGTATATGTAAAAAGGGTACAAGGGTATGTCTTGAGTCCGGGGTGTGGGGTGAGTGTACCCAGGCTGTATTGCCTACAGAGGAGATATGTGGTGATGGATTAGATAATAATTGTAATGGATATGTAGACGAATATTGTAATTGTATCCCGGGGCAAAAGAGATTGTGTTATACTGGTGATCCGAATACCAGAGGTGTGGGAGAGTGTAGAGATGGGATTGAAGAGTGCAAGATAGAGGGTTGGTCAGGTATATGTAATGGTCAGGTTTTGCCGTCTAGAGAAATCTGTGGTGATAAGAAGGATAATGATTGTAATGGATTAATTGATGATTCTGTTAATGCGTGCGGTAAATGTGATGAACCGTGTTATGAAAAAGAATATAGTGACTTGTCTGACTGTAGTGTGCCTGGGAGAAATTGTAACGGTGTAGAACCTAATCCAAATGACCCGGGCTCAATTACACTTGGAGAGGCAACATTCCAGACACCTTTTATATATGTTGCAGTGCAGGGAAAGAATGAGATTGCAAAGTTGGATACTGTGACAGGACAAAAGATTTGGCAGAGACCTTCTTATGGGACAGATCCATCAAGAACCGCTGTGGCAATGGATTATTCAGTGTGGGTTGGCAATAGAGGGTTTAATTCACCAAATGATCCCAATTATTCTAATGCGGTTCATCTTGATATTGATGGTAATCTCGTATGTCGTGCAGACGTGATAGGAATTTGTAGAGGAATAGCTATAGATGCTTATGGATATGTATGGGCGGGGACATGGAATACAAGAAAACTATATAAAATCCATCCTTATGAAGTAGATAGAACCCAGAATCCACCGAGGTGTAAAGTGGAAGCAGTTTATGATGTCCCTGTACCTATATATGGGCTTGCAGTTGATGGTAAGGGATACCTCTGGGCATCTACGAATCAGACACAAACAATCAAGTTTAATACAAGTACTGGAACTTATGAGCGTGTAACATTTTTAGCAGCGTATGGGATAGCTGTTTCACCTAAAAATGGTTGGATATGGTTTGGAAGTTATTGGAAGACAGGCTGTGTTAATGCTGTTGAGCCTGATCCCCCATATACGACATTTAATACTAGTGTCGGATGTGGTGGTATTATCTCTGGTATAACTGTGGATAGAGAAGGTTATGTGTGGGCGTCTAGTTATTCAAATGGAAGAGTATATAAAATTGATCCCCAGACTGGTAGAGAGATTTGCAGTGCGATATCTCCCTGCTGTCTCTTATACACATCTGACGCTGCCG
>JAOAFA010000062.1 GCA_026416535.1 Deltaproteobacteria bacterium | reverse complement strand
GCTTGAATCACTATATTAAGATTAGACAAGTTGCACTCTACCTTCTCTCCACCTTTAAACCCTACATCTTCCATTAATACAAAGTCATATATCCTACTACATTCATGATTCTTACTCTCATACCACATACAGAGTCCTATGTATATCCTTTTGTTATCTGTCCAATCCTCACACCTTTTCAATTTATACAAAGTCTCTCCACCTGAGGCATCTTCATATGACCACCAACTCTTATTCATAAAAATTATAGGTCTATCACTGTTAAATCCCAACTTCTTAAAGTAATTTCTGTAATAGTTTAATATATCCTCCGCAGGATATTCCTCTTCATAAATCACTTCAACACTCTTTACATCTTTCTTATTTACCTCTTCTACCACTCTTGGGTTCTTATCACTCCTTAAAGGAAAACTGATACTTTCAAACTTATTATCAAATTTACTACTACAATCTATTACACTTATTAAAAACAATAAGATTATGGCTGCTCGCATTGACATGTATCACCCCTTTTAGTTCCCCCCATACCACCTTCTCTAATAAACCCCTTAGTAATTTTCTCTGCAAGTATAGGATCTGTTCTCTCTTTCACAATTATTTCCCAGGACTCTCTCCTCCTTCTCTCCTCTCTACTTATTTTACACTTTATTGTGCAAACAAAAAATGCTCTCTCATACTTATATTGTTCTATTGTTATATATGTAGTTTTGGTCAATGCATACCAATAACAATAACATTCCATATAAATACCTCTTACCCATTTATCAAGTTTCCATTTAATTTTAGATTTTACACTAATGATACTTTCCTCTAACCTCCATTCCCACGGAGTCTCCTGATAACAGGTTTCATTAAGTCCTAATTTATCGATATAAAACAAAGGGTTTCCTAATGAATATAAATACAAAGATAAAATTCTACTCCTTCCATATATCTGAACCCCCTTATCATATTGAAAATATATTCCTAAATCATTTTCATACCACCTCCACCAGTTGTAATAGAGTCCTGTCTCTTCTATAAAGTATTGTCCAGGGAAACGGAATCTGCTTTTTGTCCTTTTAATCAATATATTCACCTTCCTAAAAATCCTACCACTATGAAAAACCTAATTTCCTGAAATATAATTGAATTCCAACATGTCACCGCCCATTCACCAGTGGGTTATCTCCTACCGCTGTTGCTGTTGGGCATCCTCTCTTTCTTGATATCCATTATCTTCTTGTGAAACTCCTCAATATCCTTAAATCCTCCTATGTAATCATCAACAAACAAAATATTAAGCTCAATATTCCTACACACATTAAATTCGTATGACTTATTGATATCTCTTAAAAATTCTGTAATCACATTCTTACCGCAATATAAAACAGATTCAGAATAAGACGAATTTTCGTATTTCTCTACTACATATCCATTTTTGAAATACCCCGAGGTTATCCTTGTCAACTTTATATGCATCAGGAAATCAAATAATATATCCTTTGCCCCTCTACTCTCAACTTGCTTTATAACACACTCTCTTATATTACTCACCAGATACTCTGACATCCCCTTAAATTCATCCTTATTTTTGCCATCACACAGGATTGATATATCTGGATTAAACTGCTTTTCCAATCTGTTTATAATTGAAATCTTTTTAATAATTTTTACCTCATCAATCCCCTCTATATTAACCTCACAACAGTAGACCTTTTCTCCCTTAAGAATCTTTTTATATCTTTCATCCCCCAAAATCCCTTTACAATCCCCGTCTATATCCTTACTCTCCACACAGAAAGGCTCAGAATAGACTATTGCTGAAAAAAATAATACAAATAAGAAAATACCAAACCTCATCTTTTCATACAACCCTGCAATTCTTACTCTTATATTCCTTACACTCACATATTACTGCAATCTCTCTATCGGGGTCTCCCTTTTCTGCATTCTTATAACAAATACAATAACAAAACTTGCAATAACATCCTTCCTGATAAGGCACTATAATATCTTCATCATAATATATCTCATCTGCTATTTTCCTCAAATAATCACTTAGATTTGCACAATCATGCCAACCAGTCGGACAGCTATATAACCCTAAAAAGTCGTAATTATTTATACTATTGGATTTTGAATATAGATACTCTCTATTAATTTTCATAAATCTATCCACTTCCATATACCTCCCTGTCTCCCTCTTATACCACGTCCACCAGTTATAATAGAGTCCTGTCTCTTCTATAAAGTGTTGTCCGTGGAAACGGAAGTTGGTTTTTGTTCTTTTAATCAAGATATCTTCCTTCCATTTTCAGACTCATATTACCATCAAACTTATCTCCTGTAAAGAGTACTGCACTACCTCCCATATCCTGGACAACCCCAGGCCTCGGGTCCACAATATTATTTACTTGATGAGTGAGGATATAAATATGGAGTAAACAGAGAGGAGATTAGGGATTTTGAGGAGGTAATAGTAGATTGAGGGATATTAGGAATAGGAGATATGGTGAGGATGGGATTAGAAAAGTTACCACAAGAGTTGAAATCTCATACACAAAAAATTTGAGACTACATCATTTTTCAATTGTATCTCTACATTACCATAAGGACTACAAAATATCTAATGAGAAAATATTCTCCTCATTAAAGATATAAACTCCTGGAAAAAATCTTTTACATACCTTTGTAAACACACCATCGGAAAACCCAACAACTATTTCATCTTTTAAGTTACTAAACACTTTACAATCGTTATTCCCACAAGAAGGACTCTTGCTTTTAAGGACAAAAACATCTATCCTTTTTAATCTACTCAAAAAGTCCTTAGAAAATCTTTCGAGTTTTCTCTTTAATTTCATCTGAGTCTTCTTTTGAATCAGCAGGATCCTTTTCCCTTTTAAAACAAGTCTGATAGGTTCTCTTGGCACACCCAAACCTATCTCAAGTTCTGGGCATACACCTACTACTTCATAATTCCTCTTATTTAACATCTCCTTTATGCCATAATTTCTAATCTCACCGTCAAATCTACACCTATATCCCAAAAGACACTTTGATACAACCGCTACTTTCTTTTCCACCTTATTTTTCAAAGTTCTGTTTCTTTCTAATAAATGCTGGCACCTCTGTAGGTTCATTTAAGCAGATATTTTGGTTATTGCCAATATCTTCTATAACACTCGCCAATTTATCTGTTTCATCCACTATAATACTGCTATTTCTCATCCTATTTAATCTTTTTTGAGCTGGTATATCTCTATCCACAAACATTTCACCCGAAAAGAGTTCTCTCTTCTGTTTTTCAGTTCGGTCGAAACCAGTTGCAAATATCGTTATTTTTATTTCGTCATCTGGCATTCTTTCATCGATTACGGCTCCAAATATAATATTTGCATCAGGAGCTGCTGCCTCTGTAATAGAGTGACATGCCTCATTTACCTCTGGAAGACTCATATTTACGGAGCCTGTCACGTTAATTAAGACTCCCTGAGCCCCTTCTATCTTCACATTTTCCAGTAGAGGAGATGAGACAGCCTCCTGAGCTGCTTCCACAGCCCTCTTCTCACCGGATTTTCTTCCAGTACCCATCAAAGCCAATCCTTGATTAGACATAATAGCTTTAACATCAGCAAAATCAACATTAATTAGACCTGGCACATTTATAATATCTGTTACTCCCTGCACGGCATTTAATAAGACAGAATCCACCATTAAAAATGCCATTTTTAACGATACATTTCCTGCAACAGTAATAAGCCGCTGATTTGGAATTACGATCAGAGTATCAACAAATTTCTTTAATTCGCTTATCCCATTACTGGCCTGATTAAGTCTTCGCCTACCCTCAAACTCAAAGGGCTTTGTTACAACACCTACAGTCAATATCCCCATCTCTTTTGCTATACTTGCCACAACGGGCGCAGCTCCTGTCCCTGTTCCTCCACCCATACCTGCCGTAATAAACACCATATCAGCTCCTACTAAACAATCTGATATCTGGTCCTTCACCTCCTCTGCTGCATTCTTTCCAATCTCCGGATTAGAACCCGCACCTAATCCCCTAGTCAATTTAGGTCCAAGTTGAATCTTGAGCGGTGCCAGATTCTTTTCTAAGCTCTGAATATCAGTGTTCATGGCTACAAACTCTACCCCCTGAATACCGGAAGAGATCATGGTATTCAGGGCATTTGTTCCACCTCCACCTACACCTATTACCTTAATAACGGCATTTCTCCTGGGTTCCTCAACAATACTTATCATAATAAAACCTCCTGTTGTTGTCTCTCCGGTTTTTAAAATGACTCTTTTATATATTGAAAAATCTTTTTCACTATGCCAGGCCGTTTTCTCTTATTAAAGTCTACCATCATAGCATTCTCCCCATAAAAACCATACAGAAGAAGACCCAAAACCTCAGCATATTCAAGTTTATTATTTACTACATCCTTTATACCTATAATTCTATCAGTAAGTATATTGCCTATTCTGACAGGCATCCCGAAGATATCTTCTGCAAGTTCAACAATACCATCAATATAAGCAGTACCACCCGTTATCACCATACCAGAGCCAATTTTATCCATAGAACCTGTAGACTGAAGTTCTTTTAATGCCAGTTCAAATATCTCTTCTATTCTTGGCTGAATAATATCAGCGAGCATCTGTCTAGCGAGTGAACGTGGTGGCTTCCCACCAACTGAAGGAACCTCTACATATTCATCCTTAGAAACCCTTGAAGACATAGCACAACCAAATTTCTTTTTTATCTTTTCCGCGTCCTCCGGAGGTGTCCTAAGTCCGATGGCTACATCGTTTGTGATATTTACTCCACCAAGTCCAATCGAGGAGACAAAAGATATGGAACCCTGGTGAAACATAGCTATATCTGTAGTCCCACCTCCTATATCCAGCAAGACCACTCCAAGATCTTTTTCAGGTTGTGTAAGAACAGCAAAAGATGAGGCATAAGCCCCATAAACGACCTGCTTAACACTAAAACCAGCACGAGCAATACATTTCACGATATTTTGAACCACTGACGTTGCCGCAAGAATAAGATAGACCTTTGCCTCAAGTCTTACCCCGCTCATCCCAATAGGTTCCTTTATACCCTCTTGTTTATCAACAATATATTCTTGAGGCAATACATGTATTAACTCCTGTTCTTGAGGAACAGGTATTGACTTTGCAATATCAATTACCTTTTCAACATCCTCATATGAGACCTCGTCTTTCTTAATCGCGACCATTCCTTTTGATGTAATTCCTTTAATATGATTTCCCGAAATACCAACATAAAGCTCTTTTACATCACAACCAGCCATCCGCTCTGCTATTGAAACAGATTCTGCTATAGCATTAACCGTCTCTTCAATGTTTATTATTACACCCTTTTTTACTCCCTTGGATTCCACACTCCCAAAACCCAAAATTGACAACTGTGAATCTTTCATCTCTGCAATAAGAGAAACCACCTTGGATGTGCCAATGTCGATCCCAGCTATTATATTCTCCTTCTTACCCATGATTGCCCTCCTTAAAAATTACCTTCTCTGTTTTGTCTTCATCATATAAATACCTTCCCTATTTATGTCCAGATACACAATCTCTGGATTTATTGACAAACTCTTCATATGGCTTAACATTACCTCTAAAATACTCAGCTTCTTTTCATAATCTCCCTGTCCGAGTCTAATCTCAAATGAATTTTTAGTAGAGATTATAGTAATGTCTCCATTCTTTTCTAGGACTATCTCTGATATACTAATATGGGGAAATAGTCTCTCGAACTTCGAGGCAATATCAAATATAGTCATTATCTTCTGTCTGAAAAACTCTGTCTTACTAAGATAGTCTTCCTTGGAAATGCCTGATATTATGGGGAAATCAAAAAGCTCATTTGCCTCAAGCCTTTTAAAAACTACTGCATTCTCATCAACAAGGTATAACTGAGAGAAGTTGATAAATATTACAGGTCTATACTCTACCACCTCAATACTGACTCTATCAGGAAGGTGTTTCTTCACTATCACTTTTTTTACCCATGGATGGCTCTTTATCTGTTCTGCCACCATATCTGATGAAAAAGAAAAGATGTTATCGCCTATAGAAATACCAGATAACCCGATTATGTCTTCTGAATAAGCATTCTTGATACCAAAGACATTTATTCTCTTTACTGCGAAATATTCGTTTGTCCTCACAAACTTATAAAGTTTTAATGTCCCAAAACCCGCGATCACTACAAAGACTACCATGCTAAAATACACAAAGTTCCGAATAAAAAAGCCTTTAACTAACCTTAACCTTGCCCTATAGTACAGATCCCTCTTCTTCCTCACATTTATTCTCATTTACAATAGCTCCTCAAAAGTTCATCACGCACCTTCTTTCTTTCAAGTGCCAATTCAATCAATCTCCCAATGAGTCTCTTATAATTGAGTCCACTAGCCTCCCACATCATAGGAAACATAGAAATCTCCGTAAACCCGGGGATACTATTGATTTCATTTACAAAGATATCATTCTCTGTCAAAAAGAAGTCAACACGTGCCATCCCCTCCAAATTACAGGCTATATAGGACTTTATAGCCAACGCTCGAATTAGCTTTTCTGTCTTTTTATCTAAATCTGCAGGAACTATAGTCTTTGAACCACTTTTAATATATTTTGCCTCATAATCATAAAATTCATTTATTGGGACAACTTCTCCTGGGACAGCCGCCTGTGGTTTCTCATTCCCTATTACCGCACACTCAATCTCTCTCCCAACTACTCCCTTTTCAACGATAATCTTCGTATCATATCTGAAGGCAATCGCTATTGCCTTTTCAAGTTCATTGGAATTTTTGACTTTACTAATTCCAACTGATGACCCTAAATTTGCAGGTTTTACAAATAATGGATAACCAAACTCCCTTACAACATTTTTTAGAATACATACTTTCTCTCTTTCCGACATGTGTTTCATCAAAGTATAAAAGGGGACTATCTTTATACCATTATCTCTAAGAACCCTTTTACAGATCTCCTTATCCATACAAACAGCAGAAGCAAGAACACCACCACCAACATAAGGAAGAGAGACCATCTCGAACAATCCTTGTATAGTTCCATCCTCTCCAAAAGTGCCATGTAGTATAGGAAACGCGACATCTAACCTTATAAACTCTACCGCCCTATCTCTTCCAAATACCAACAAATAAGGGTTACCATCTCTATATGTCAGGGTACAATCCTCCCCTCCTTCCATGAGCTTTGTAAAATCGCTTACACCTCTGATATTTTTACCCACATATTTAAATGTCCCATTCTTCTCTATTCCTAGCAAGAAGATGTTAAATCTTTTTCTATCTATTGCATTATAGACATTTCTCGCTGATCTAAGACTTACTTCGTGCTCACCAGACTTTCCACCAAATACTAGCAAAAGATTTATCTTCATATTAAAATTCTCCCAACAATCTAATCTCAAGTTCTAGTCTAATACCGAATAACTTTTGAACCTCTGAACGGGCAATATCAATGAGCTTTATTACCGATTTTGCATCCGCCTTTCCTCTGTTTATTATAAAATTAGCATGAATTTTAGAAATCTCCGCATCGTTTAATCTCAGGCCCTTTAGTCCTGCCAATTCAATCAGTCTCCCTGCCGAATCCTCCTTAGGATTCTTGAATATAGAACCGGCTGATGGGAAACCATACGGCTGTGTCTTCTTCCGATATTCTTTAAGCTCCTGAGAACTTTTAATGGAAACATCTTTACCACCGTCTCTTAACACAATATCTGCTGACAATATTACGGAATCCTCTGGAAGTTGACACTCTCTATATGAAAAACCGAGTTTATCCTTAGATATCCTCTGAATCTCTCCCATCTCTCTTATTAAAATGACATCCTCTACAATATCCGACATCTCACCCAATCGGGTCCCTGCATTTCCTGCAATCGCACCCCCCACACTCCCGGGTATACCAAAACAAAATTCTGTTCCTATATATCCGTTTTTTATAGCAAACTCATTGAGCCTTCTCAAAGTTTCACCTGACATAACACTTAGTTGAACTCTTTGCTTCTCCTTTTTAATTACTTTTATACCCCTGAGTGCATTCACAGTTTTTATTACACACCCCTTCAGACCCTTATCGGATACAAGAATGTTTGTCCCAGCCCCAATAACATATCTCCTGATCCCATTTTTATCAAGGAACTCAATAGCCTTAATCAGCTCATCAACTCCTTTAGGAATAAACAACAACTCTGCCGGACCTCCAATCCTAAATGATGTATGCTTCTTTAGTGGTTCATCTGCCAAAAATTGACCATCTACAAGGAGTCTCATCTCTTTTATCCAATCCTTCCTCATCTCAATGCTCCTCTTAAATATTCATCCCCTACTCTATAAACCGATCCTGCCCCTATAGTCAGTATCAAATCCCCTTCTTTAGCATTATCCCGAAGATATTCGATAATTTTAGTAGTATCAGAAATTAAAATTGCATTTTTATTTCCCAGTGCATTTATCTTTCTTAATAAAACAGAGGAATCAACCCCTTCAATTGGTTTCTCCTGAGCAGAATAAATATCCATTAAAATTAGATCCTCCACGTCCCTCAAAATTAGTGCAAAATCATCCATTAGAGAATAAGTTCGTGTATAGCGATGCGGTTGAAATACTACAAACACCCTCTTTCTATTCAAAAGTCTTGCCGTCTCGAGGGTAGCCTTTATCTCTGTGGGGTGATGTCCATAATCATCTATAACCAACACACCTCTATATTCACCCTTTATCTGAAACCTTCTAGCGATGCCCTTAAAACCTGCCAAACTATTACCTATAACATCAAAAGGTATATTTAACTCATCTCCGACAACTACTGTGGCAAGGGAGTTTAAGACATTGTGTCGTCCTCTCATACTAGTCTTAACCCTGCCCAACAATTGACCACCCCTAAAAACATCAAATTCTGAGCCATCAGCCTTTAGAACAATATTTTTTGCAAAATAGTCACACCTATCCGATGTCCCATATGTAATGACCCGTTTCTCTATTGAGGGGACAATCTCTTCTACCGCCTTATCGTCAAGGCAAGCTATAACAAATCCATAAAAAGGGACTTTATTTGCAAACATCACAAACGCCTTTTTTATAGCGTCAAAGCTCCCATAAAAATCTAAATGTTCTCTGTCTATATTTGTGATAACAGCGATAGTAGGCAAAAGTGACAAAAAAGAACCATCACTCTCGTCAGATTCTGCTATTAAATAATCCCCTTTCCCCAAAATTGCGTTTGTATCAAATCTATTTAACCTACCCCCTATTATTATAGTTGGGTCAAATCCGGCATCTATGAACATCGTCGATATCAATGAGGTCGTTGTAGTCTTACCATGTGCACCTGAGACAAGAATAGAATACTTCATTCTAACAAGTTCTGACAAAAGCTCTGCCCTTCTAATAACAGGTATCCTAAGCCTATGTGCCATCACTATCTCTGGATTATCACTGCTTATTGAGGAGGAATAAATAACAACATCTTTATTCTCTACATTCTTTTCTTTATGTCCTATCTCTATTGATATCCCTAATCTTCTTAACCTTAATATATTCTCATTCTCAGCTATGTCAGAACCCGATATATTAAATCCCAAATTGAAAAAGACCTCTGCAAGTCCTGACATACCAATTCCACCGATTCCCACAAAATGCATATTTTTAAATCTTATATTTATCATCCCCTTTTCCCCTTGATAACCGAAATAATAAAATCCATTATCTCACGAGCTGCCTCTGGCTTGGCAATCTTACCTGCCTGTTCCGCCATATTCTTCAATCTCTCAGGATTTCTCTTAAGAGATATTATCGTCTCTGCAAGAATCTCAGGTGTTATATCCTTCTGCTCAAGCATCACAGCCGCACCAGCATTGACAAGCTCCATCGCATTTAGCCTCTGATGATCATCAGCTGCATAAGGATACGGTATTAATACAGATGGCTTTTTACAGACCGTAATTTCCGCAATAGAAGTAGCTCCTGACCTACAAATAACCAGATCTGCGACCCTATAGGCTGTTGACATATCCTCAATAAATTCTGTAACATAGGCATTAAGGCCTGCCTCCGAATATCTCCTTTTCACCTCCTCGAAGTCTTTCTTACCGGTTTGATGAGTAATATTGACTATCTCGCCCCTTTTAAAAACTATCTTCATTGCCTCTACAACAATGTCATTTACGAAATGTGCACCCTGAGAACCACCAAATACTAAAACAGTAAAATAATCGTCTTCGATTGAATCATTTAAATAATTATCAAACAATTGCCTCCTTACAGGGTTTCCTAACCACTCTACGTTTTTATGCTTAAAATACCTATAAGAATTCTTGAAAGAAGTAATAATGGCATATACAAACCTCGAAAGTATTCTATTAGTAAATCCTGGAATTATATTCTGTTCTAAAAGAAAACTCTTCTTACCCAATAAATACGCGGCAATAATAACTGGTGCACATGCATAACCGCCAGAACCTATTACAGCATCAGGATTAAACTTTTTTATAATTGACATTGCCTGAATAATAGCTATAGGCAAAGATAATAATCCGGAGATAAAACCAGTAATACCTCGCCCTCGCAAAGGTTTTACATTAAGAAAGACACAATCATAACCTTTTTGAGGAAGTATTTCATATTCTATACCTCGTTTTGCACCAACAAATAGTACCTCATTCCCCTTTTTACGTTGTAATATCTCTTCAGCCAGTGCAATCGCTGGGAAGAGATGTCCACCGGTACCTCCACCTGATAGTAGGAATTTCATATCTTCCCCTTTTTCATCATCTTATCAATTATTAGACCAACTTCACTCTTGAGTGAATCCGAATCTTCTGAAGCTATATTGCTATTTGCATGTATACTATTCAGTATACCAACGCCGGCGAGAGAGAATACTACTGAAGATCCCCCGTAGCTGATAAATGGTAATGTTAACCCCTTGGTTGGCAGTAGACTCATAACTACGGCGGCATTTATCAGTACTTGATAGGCAAACATGATAGTTATTGCAAATCCCAAATAAACTCCAAATAAATCTCTTGCTTTTAAGGCAATCCTAAAACCTGTAAAAATGAAAATTAAAAACAAGAGAATAAGTATTGTTACACCTACAAAACCTGTCTCCTCACCTATTATAGCTAATATAAAATCCGTGTGTGCAGCAGGTAAGTATAACATCTTCTGCTTACTCATCCCCAATCCCTGCCCAAACAACCCCCCTGAACCAAGAGATATGAGAGACTCATACACTTGATAACCAATAGTATTTTTATAAAGTTCAGGGTTAAGAAATGCAAAGATTCTAGCCTTCTTATAAGCTGAGCGAGTTATGATAAAATAAACAATCGGAATAGCAGCTATAATAAATCCCAAAATATAACTAAGTCTAGTTCCAGCCACAAAATACAAAGATAAGAAAGTAAAGAACAAAAGCACTGTAGTTCCAAAATCCGGCTGCTTAAGAAGAATGATAGCAATTATTAGCATGACAAACAGACCCGGCAAAAACCCACTCTTAAAAGAACTAATCCGCTCTTGAGATTTACTTATAAGGTATGAGAGGTAAATTACAAAACCATATTTTAATAATTCGGAGGGCTGAAATGTAACAAATCCCAAATTCAACCACCTCTTTGCTCCATTCTTCATTACCCCTATTTTGGGGAAATACACAAGCAGTACCAATAATATGCATACCGATATTATCAAATATGGATGTCTTTTAAGAATCACATAATCCATCTGGGAAAGTATTGACATCAAAATTATTCCTATCCCAACATACAAGAGATGTTTATAAAGGAAATATTCTGAGCTACCAAATTGTTTATACGCATATACTGAGGAACTCGAATAGACAAAGACAATTCCTATAGAGACGAGCACAAGAACAGTATAATTTAAGAGTCTATTTTCAATATTTATATCCATATCCAATCTCTTTTACCAATCTTTTAAAATATCGTCCCCTCTCCTCATAATCATTAAACATATCGAAACTCGAACAGGCGGGAGAAAAGAGGACCACATCCCCATGTTCTGCGATCTCAAAGCTTCTCCTGATCGCACTATCGAAATCTCTGCCAAATAATTCTACATCCACCACAAAACCAAGGTCATCTCTAATAAGAGGAGCAGCCTCCCCAATAGCTATAATCCTCTTCACCCTCGTCCTTACGAGTTCCGCCAAACCTGTATAGGGTGACCCTTTATGCCGACCACCTGCTATCCATATAATGTTATTTTCAAATGAATTCAGAGCCACCATTGTAGATTCAACATTTGTAGCCTTTGAGTCGTTAAAAAATCTAACTCCATTTATTTCAGCTACAAATTCTATTCTGTGTTCAAGCCCGCCAAAAATATTGATCGCGCTCTCAATAGAATCATATTTAACACCATATAACACTGCAGCTCCAACTGCAGCAAGCACATTCTCTAGATTGTGAACCCCAACAAGATTTTTATTCTTAAATATTAATGATGTATTGTGATCATTTATATTCACAAAAACCCTAAAATTAGTACCTTCTTGGGTAGCAAATAACTCCGCCTTCCTATCCAGCCTCGAAAAATATATCTTCCTCACATTAAAGTTCTCCGTTGCCACCTTTAAATCCTTACAATCCTTATTAACGACTACACAAGAATTCGAATCAAGATTTTTAAATATGTTAAGCTTGGCATTTACATATTTTTGGTAGTCCTTATATCTATCTAAGTGATCTGGTGATATATTTGTGAATACAGTTATGAAGGGTTTAAATTCATCAATATCTTCTAACATAAATGAACTCACCTCTACAACGGCAACATCATACCTCCTCTTATCTAAGGGGAGATTTGATAATGCATTTCCAATATTTCCTCCAACAAACACAGATATACCCGAACTGCCTAAAATATGGCCTATTAAAGCTGTTGTCGTAGACTTACCATTTGTGCCTGTTACTGCTATTATAGGAATGTCTATAAATTTGAACGCAAATTCAAGTTCACTTATTATAGGAATATTTCTTGACTTCAAATCATTCCTCACATCCTCTGCGAGGAAGACCCCTGGACTTAAAACAAGTAGATCATACTCTCTTATCTTCTCAAGAGAATTCATGCCTGTCTCGTAATCAATGCCATTTCTTCTCAATATATTTATAGCATCTCCCAATTTATCTTCTTCCTTTATATCCGAAACAAAGACGCTGGCTCCCATACTTTTTGCAAGAAGTGCAGCAGCTATACCAGACCTTGCGGCACCTAAAATAAAAATCCTTTTCCTACCTACATCCATATCTCTTACCTCAGCTTAAGTGTTGCAACTCCCAAAATTGCCATAATAATTGCGATGATCCAAAACCTGATAATTACCTTTGTCTCTGGCCACCCTTTTTTTTCAAAGTGATGATGTAGTGGTGCCATCTTAAATATTCTCCTTTGCACTGTCTGATATGATACTACCTGCATAATCACTGAAAGTGCCTCAAGGAGAAATAACCCATTTACAATCATAGAAACAAATTCCATCTTAATAAGAACTGCTACTGTTCCAAGAGCAGCGCCTAATGAAAGTGATCCTACATCACCCATAAATATCTCTGCCGGATAAAAATTATACCATAGGAAGCCTATGCCCGCCCCTATTATTGACGCAATAAAAACTGTGAGTTCTCCTGCTCCATCGATATAAGCAATCTTCAGGTATTCGGCAACATTAAAACCTGCAAGCACCGTACCGGCACCATATGTAAGAATAAGGAATGCTGTCGCCGAGATCAATGTTGGACCTATGGCCAGTCCATCTAAACCATCTGTAAGATTTAGTGCATTGGCTGTACCTACTATTACAAGTCCAGATAATATAAGATAAAAATATCCTATATCTGGGTGAAATATCTCAGTTTTAATAAATGGTAGACTCAGTCGTGTATCAAAACCAAACCACTTTATAATAATCCCAAAAGTTATAAAAACTAAAGAGAATTCAATCAAAAGCCTTACTTTTCCTGACAACCCTTTCGAGCTTTTGTTTTTGAATTTCAACAGGTCATCAACAAATCCCACCAAGCCGAAACCAGTAGTCATTACAAGAGACACAATTATGTACATATTCTTGTAATCAGCCCACAAAACAGTCGACGTAATTATAGCAACAAGCATAGCTATCCCACCCATAGTAGGTGTTCCAGCCTTCTTGAGATGTGTCTCAGGCCCGTCATCTCTTATGTTTTGACCAATTTCTCTCTGTCTGAAAAACTTAATCATCTTCGGAATCATAAAATACACAATAACGAATGATATAACAGCTGCAATAACCATTCTAAATGTAGGATACCTAAACACATTGAAAACAGAAAAATAACTTTTTAAACCGAATAAGAGATAATAAAGCATAAAAACCTCTTCTCTATATTACTATCTTTAACTCCTCAACAACCCTCTCCATCTGCATTGAATGAGAACCTTTTACGAGAATAGCGGCACCATCTTTTACCAACTTTTTCACGAGTGACACAACATCCTGATGACTAATAGCCATCAAGATTCTATTCTCTGGATATCCTGCCCTAATAGCTCCTTCTTTTATAGCCGACACCTCTCTGCCAAACAAAATTAGAAAATCTATATTCTTTAATTCAGCCACTATCCTACCAATCTCCTGGTGAAGTTCTATAGAATGAATACCCAATTCCAACATATCAGCCAAAATTGCTACTCTCTGAGGTGAATCAAGGGAAGATAAAAATCTAAGGGCACTTTCAACTGAGGCAGGATTTGCATTATAGGCATCATCAATTATTACAGATTTACCAAATTTTAGTATATTCATTCTCCCTTTTATTGGACTAACTATTTCTGCTCCCTCTTTGATCTCATCTACATCTAAACCGGCCGCCCAGGCAGTTGCGGAGGCTATTAAAAGATTATCAACATTATGTCTCCCAGGAATCTTGATATTTATAGAAACAACCCTGCCTCCTATCTTTAATTTGACCTCAGAACGATCACCAAAAATAATTGGCTCTGCTGCAAGCATAACATCAGCTGTTCGGCTCTTAGAACAGGTAATCTTCTTCCTGTTAAGATCCTTTGCTGCTTCGGATATTCTTTCATCATCAAGGTTTATAATACATACACATTCACTACCCGAATTTTCGAATAGTTCCCATTTTGCCCTCAGAACACCCTCAATAGAACCAACCCCTTCCAAATGGGCAGGTCTGACATTCGTAATTACAGCTATATGCGGCTGTGATATCTCTGTTAGTCTCTTTATCTCCCCAAAGGCATTCATGCCCATCTCAAAAACAGCAAATTCCGTATCCGACTCAACACTAAAAGCTGTCAAGGGAAGCCCTATTAAATTATTTAAATTGCCCTGTGTATGAATCACCTTGTTATTAACAGAAAGCATAGATGCAACGAGTTCTTTTGTTGTGGTCTTCCCACAGCTCCCTGTAATTGCTATTCTCTTTGCCTTTTTGGATTTAAGATATGTTGAAGCAAGATCACCAAGCGCTACCAAAGTATCTGAGACACAAAATACAGTGACATCCTGTAACTTTTTACCTACTTTTTCTTTTACTTTCTCATATCTATCTTTCCTTATTACTACACCAATATTACCATTTTCTATTGCCTGGCTCACAAAATCATGTCCATCAAACCGCTCTCCCAACAGTGCAAAGAATATTCCCTTTTCACATACATGTCTTGAGTCTGTGGAAACTACCAAAAATTCATCATTCCTCTTCCCCAAAAATTCCACCTTGAAGGTCTTAAGTAACATCTCTAACTTTAATGGATTCATATTCCCCTCATTCTCCTTTCTTCAAATGCCTTTTTTGCCTCTTCCAAATCTGAAAAGTGTCTTTTTGTCTCTCCTTCAATAATATAATCCTCGTGTCCCTTTCCAGCAATTAAAACTATATCACCTCTTTGAGCAATAATAATAGCCCTCCTAATAGCCTCAGATCTATCTTTGATTAATGTATAAACGTTGTTTTCATTACCTGTAATATTCTCACTCGGCACTCTAATAAAACTATTATCCATACCGCTCTCTATATCAGCCATTATATTATATGGATCCTCTGTTCGAGGATTATCACTTGTGATAATAACTATATTAGAATATTCACACACGGCCCTAGCCATTAGAGGTCTTTTACCTTTATCTCTGTCTCCACCAGCTCCGAAAACTGTTATTATCTTTCTATGCTTAAGTCCTTTTAACGCCGAAAGGACATTCCTCAGAGCATCATCAGTATGAGCATAATCAATAAGGCATCTTATGCCAAACTCATTTCTAACTTTCTGCAACCTTCCCGGCACGAACTCAAGGGTCTTAATACCACATACTATTTTATCCAAGTCTATACCTAGCACATACATGGCTCCAGAAGCCGCCATAATATTATAAAGATTATGAAGCCCTAACAAATTACTCTCTATCTGCAATCTTTTTCCATCTACCAAAATACTGGCTTTTATACTCTCTTCACCGACTTCATAATCTAGGCAATGAACAAAAGCCTTTTTATCCTTTATGGAATATCCAAATTTTTTCGGAAAATCTTCGCTCATTAATCTCTTGCCATACTCATCATCAATATTTATTAGTGCCGAAGAATTTGAATCTCTACAATAAGTCTTTGTAAAAAGCAGCCTTTTAGAATTAAAGTAGTCATCCATATCAGGATGAAAATCTAGATGATCCCTCGAAAGATTAGTAAATATCACTACATCAAATTTCAATGCCTCTGTCCTTCTCAACTTAAGTCCATGCGAAGAGACCTCCATCACAACGAGTTCTGTTTTTGAATCACGCATATCGCTCAAAACTTTCATAAGAACCAGTGGATCTGGAGTAGTATTTTTAGCAGGAAAAATTTTCTCACCATATCTATAATTAATAGTGCCAATAACTCCTACACTGGTGCCACTTGCCTTTGCAATAGACTCAATCAAAAATGTAGTAGAGGACTTACCATTGGTCCCTGTTATACCAACCATCTTCATATAATTATGTGGATACCCGTAATATTTAGCAGCAATTACATTTATTACACCTACGAGATCTCTTACTCTTACATAACTAACTTTGTTAGAAATAAACCCTTCAACATCTCTGTCAGTAACCAAAAATGCACCCTTTCTCACAGCATCTTCGGCATATTTAAGGCCATCGGTCTTTGAACCTTTAACAGCAAAAAATAGATAATTTTTGCGGGCCTCTCTTGAATCCAATGTTAGACCTTCTACCATAAAATCCTCATCAATTTTTCTCTCAATAATATCTAAACCATCTATTAATTCACTAATCCTCATCATTCCGTTTCTCTCTTCAAATATATTACAATTTTACGATCCTTAGGAATAGATGAGAAGGGTGGTGGCACTTGCCTATAAACCCTCCCTGAACCAACTATTATCACATTCATATCTTTTGGTCTCAAATAGCTTAGTGCATCTCTCAAAGGAAGACCGACTAAATCAGGCACCTCATCTTCATAGTAATAACGACCCTGATGACCAGGCACATCTATAATATCAGCCTCCAAAGAATCTTCTGAGGCTTCACTCTTTCTCCTTTCGTTTCTCGCCCCGTTATAAGGACTAGAAAATACACCAAGATATTTTAGCACTTTAGTTGCAATAGCACTAAAGGCAGGAGCCGCGACTATTCCACCGTATACCTCTTGTTGAGGCTCATCTATGGAAACCAATATAACTAACTCAGCATCCTCAGCTGGGACAAATCCAACAAAAGTTCCTATTCTCTTATCGGAATAACCCTTGGTAACTGAATCAACCTTTTGAGCTGTTCCTGTCTTACCAGCTACACTAAACCCCTCCACGCTTGCCCTTGTTCCTGTTCCTCCTGGTTCAACAACCCTTCTCATCATCTCAATAAGTTTGATAGCCGTTTTAGCCGAAATTACCCTTTCTCGCCTATGAGGCTGAAATTCCTTAATAGTCAAATTAGTTCTTGAATCAACTATGCTCATCACAATTCTTGGAGATATATATATACCCTTATTAGCAATGGTAGCGAAGGCTACCGCAACCTGCAAGGGAGTCGCAGCAACTGTCTGACCAAAAGAGACCGTGGCCACAGTAATATCAGGCCATTTCTGAAAATTAGGAAGAATCCCTCTTGATTCGGCAGGCAAACTTATTCCCGTTGGCAATCCAAATCCAAACCTCTTAAGATAAGCTAACAACCGATCACCACCGAGTTTAAGTCCTATTTTGGCGACCCCTATATTACTTGAAAACTTGATGATGTCTTCAACAGACAGTATCCCATGTGGATGTGCGTCTCCAATGGTCCTAGAACCTATCTTCATCTCACCGTTCTGGCAATCAAATGTAGTATCCTTATTAACAATATTCTCTTCAAGAGCCGCGGCAACGGTAAAGACCTTCATAACAGAACCAGGCTCAAAAGGCGATGATATAGTATTATTTACCCTTACATTTGGCAAATACTTATTATAATCATTACCATCAAAAAATGGATAATTCGCCATAGCTAAGACGTCTCCAGTCTTAGGATTTATTACAACAGCATAACCAGCTGTTGCATTATATTTCTTGACAGCCTGCTCAAGCTCTGTCTCAACTATATACTGAATATTTGCATCAATGGTCAGTATAACTCTATTGCCCTCTGCCATCTTTGCTTGAACATTCTCACCAATATATATCTCATTACCCAAAGCATCTTTAATACCACTTATGTACTGGTATTCTCCTTTAAGACTTTCATTAAATTGAAGCTCTACTCCCCCAGCTCCCTCCTGATCAATATTCGTAAACCCTATCACATGTGATGCCAAATGCCTTTGAGGATAGACCCTTTTATTCTCCTTGATAAGTCCAAATGCATTAGTATAAAAAAATTGATTCTTTGGAGCAGAATCCGGAAAAAATAACTCTATTAAATATCTATTTAAGGCCCTAACCTGTTCTTTTTCATAATTTGTTAACTCTCCATACTCCCTCTGTCCAAAACTCTTAACCTCTCTTAATAACGTTTGACCTATTTGCGTCATGTTAGAATACAATTTTTTATCAATATTAAATTTTCTATAAAGATACCTATCATTAAGAATCGAGTTTAAAAAATTAACGCTATAATCAATATGGCCTTTGATATCTACCTTGTCTACGATCTTTAAAATAAGTTTTTTCAAATCACTTTTCTTCCCAAACTCCTTTTCGCTAAATCCATTAGCACCTCTTATCCTTAACGCCACACTATCATCAAGTAACCTCTGTACCCATACAAACGGTCTATCATCATTAAAAAGTTTTAGTAATTCCCTTTCCGGCCTTTTCAACATATCAGCGAGGATCGAAGCAAAAAGCCTCTTCTCTCCCTCATTTACAAATTTCTGCGGTCTTACAAAGAGGGAATATCTCTCTACAGTAATTGCAAGTTCAACCCCATTTCGGTCTAATATAATTCCTCGCTTTGGAGTAAGCTCTATCACCTTCTCGTGTTGGCTCGAAGCTAGATCTGAGTACTTTCTCATCTCTTTAATCTGCAATCCCGATGCCCTATGAACAACAAGAATTGAAATAAGTAAGATTATTCCCATTAAGATAGCAATCCTTATCTTTATTCCCTTTATTTTAACATTAGCTCTCATCTAGTCTGCCCTATATAATCACCTTTATCCTTTGAGACACCTCTACTAATCTCTATAATATCGTCTGCTGTTGGATATCTCATATTCAACTTTTCTACAGCATACTTTTCAATTCTATATGGAGAGATAAGGAGAGAGAGTTGAGATTTCAATGAGTTATTCTCATCAAGTAACATCTTCTGTTTTTTATTTTCTAGAGGTACACTATAACTATATTTTATAATCTGATTTCTAACAAACAGATGAACTATAGCAACTGTAGTAAATATACAGCACAGCATCATGATAGGTAGCAAAAAAAGCCAAAAGGAAATAAGCCTTTTTATTCCACTACTTTTTCTCTGATTCTTCACTGTGCTACTATAGCTTATATAAGATATCTCTTCCATTCCTACACCTCCTCTGGCTTGATAAAGAAATGAATTCCTCTCAATTTAGCGCTTCTGGACCTTGGATTATCTCTAACCTCCTGAGCTGATGGAGTTATAATCTTCTTATTAATCAGCTTGGCTAGAAGATTACATTCTCCCGCCGCTATAAACTCTTTTTTCACAAAATCTCTGAATATGTTTTTTGTTATTCTATCTTCAGCCGAGTGAAAGGTTATAACAAGTGCAACAGAATCGTTTTTCATCATAAATGGCAGATTCAGCAGAAAAGTCTTAAGATTATTAATTTCGTCATTTACCATCATCCTAATCGCCATGAAAATTTTAGTAACTGGATCAATTCTTGTTGATTTAGGAATATATTTACACCTTCTCAGGTAGTTAGCAAACTCCACTGTATCATCTTGACAATTCTTTACAAAATATTCCTTAATATATTGGGCAATCCTTTCCGCTTTACAAATATCCGCAAACTGCCTAAGACATGTAGCAAGATCGCTTACCTCTACCCTCTGCAAAAGACTATACGCTGTAACAGGATTAGTAGAGCGGTCAAACCTCATATCTAATGGGCCTCTTCTTATAAAACTAAATCCACGAAGACCATTCTCTATCTGATTTGAGGACAATCCAAGATCAGCCACCACACCATCCACTCTCTCAAATCCCACCTTCTTTAGTATCTCCACACCATCTTTAAAATTCCCTTTTACAGGGAAAAACCTCTCTTTATACTCTCCTTTTAATAACTCTGCATTCTCAATTGCATCATCATCTAGGTCAGTAGCTATAACGATCCCTCCCCTTTCTAAGATCTCCCTACTATGCCCTCCACCACCGAGAGTAGCATCAAAATAAACTTTGTTGGAACTAACTTTTAGGAGGCTCATCACCTCATTCTTCATTACTGCTTTATGAATATAATTTTTTGCAAGACACATAATATACCCAATAATCTACAAAAACAAAACCTCTTTAATTCCTATAAGAAAAACAATTTTGAGAAAAAGAGAATTGGTTTTTAACTAAAGAGGAGTCACTTACAACCTCAAAATGTTCTGTTACCCGCTCAACGTTTAGAATATCTATCAATATCTTTTTACAACACACTATTATCAATCGCACACCGCTTTTTCTAAGTTTTTCCTTAATGTTAATTAAGGCATCAAATGAATGTCTTCTAATATGCTCTCCGTCCGAGATATCTAAAACAAAGATTTTATTTCCATTTGTAATCTCTTTTGACATTTCTCTCAAAAACCCGGCTACATCTGTAAGTCCCACCTCACCACTTAGCGAAAACCAAACTAATCCCTCATACATGTTCTTCTTAAGCATAAGCCCTCCTTAAAACTTCAAAGCTTCAGATTAAGTTTTTGAGCCTTTTTAATGAGCTCCTCTGCACTGTATCTGAGTCTGGACTCTACCTCTTCTAAATAAATCTCTTTAGACCAAAGCTCCATCCTATCGCCAATACCCGTAATAATTCCCTCAGATCTAATCTTAGCATAATCTCTCAAATCCTGCCTCAATACAAATCGACCCTGTTTATCGAACTCTGTCTCAAAGGCATATGTCGTATAAATCCTTCTAAAGATCTCGATATCCTCATCATAAGAGGGAAATTTCAAGAGTTCTTCAACTATCTTGTCATGAAGCCTCCGTGGCAGTACCTGTATGTTTTTCTTTATGCCCTTTACCAAAACTATTCTGTTTGAGTACTCTTCAAGTAATATATTCCTAAACACAGATGGGATAATTACTCTAGACTTCTGATCTAAGACGAATGAGAAATTTCCGATGAGATTACTCACCTCTACACCACCATATGGAATCTGAAACTACTATACACCACATTACTCCACTTAGTCAAATAAAATTTTAAAAAATATATTGACTATCCGTTTACTTTAATCTAACTGATTCCTAATTTCCTTAGTAATCATAAGGAGTTAAATTGAAAAATTTAAAAATTACTTTAAGTTTAATATTACTTCTATACAGTTGCGACTATAGAACATACACATCACCTTACTTTGATAATACAGATTTCCAAGATTATGCACATGATGCTACCATAGAAGACTTTAACCTTTTCGATAACCAAGAGTTAGATACTACACCGTCAAGTGATGCTGAGAATCGTAATAAATGCCAAGACACAGAAGCCTGTAATAATTTTGTAAACGAAACTAACTCTTGTGATGGAGACTGTATCTATCAAGAACATAATCTGAAATGCGAAGGAAACATCTACAACAACCTATGCTATCTTATTGACATCCCGGAGAAACCTATACAACAGGATGTTATTGATGGTATCAAGATAGTTTCTTCAAACATACCCTTATATACCAAAGAAGGAGATAGCTTAGATATCAAATTGAACCTAACCAATCTAAGTGAATCTCCCAGAGAAATAAAATACTCTTACAAAAATCCTGAAAACTGGTATATCTCACCTCAAAACTTTGGCAAGGAAGGGATATTAAACTTTGACCCTCTCGAAACAAAAGTCTTAAGATTTGATGCTCTTGCCATCAAGGCAAATATATTCAATATCTATTATAGTCCTATCATCTCACTTTACTTCAACGACCATATTTACGAAATACATTCATGGGTTCTATTTGCTTCAAAGGATGACTATATAAAATGTAATGACTCTTATTTTCCCCCAAATTACTGTATGAATCCAAACTGCTCTGGGTATGCGCTATATAATTATGCTGTTTGTTGTGAAAATGTATTCTACCCCGGTTCAATGTGCTGCTCCGATGAAGATTGCATTGAAGGCTCTTGCATTGATGGTAAATGCATATCTCAAGTCCCCAGTATAGCCCTTGCCAATACGACACTACTTCAAAATAACAGAATTCTAGTAATCCTTTCAGATTTTGAAGAGTTTAAAGAAGAAGATCTGTGCAAGAACAAATATAGTGAGGCCGGGCTCGTTATAGGTACAAAAAAGATTGAAGAGTATTTTAAGACAATAATTTATAAAAGAACAAAAAGGGATAATATACTGAGTTTTAACTGGGAAATTTTAGCTGGACTTAAGAGCGAAAAATTTATTACAGACAATAGATATGACTTCTACTCTTTCAAAGATGGAATTCAAAGATATCTAATCAATATGGGATGTGGTATCAATTTTGACGAGTATGATAAGATTATAATTATCTCCCCTCGCCTTGATCTGTACGGTTTTGGGGGTATGGCATTTGGGCTGGGCTACATAGGACAAACTACCTATCATAACCATTACATAACTATTCACGAACTCGCCCACACCTTCGGAGCAAGTGACCTATACCTTGACATTGGAGGCAGCTTTCAATACTCGAAATCTCTTATGGCAAGCAATCTAGGTGCCTATGAGATTCCCGATGACAAAGTCATGTGGGGAGAAACAGGTCTTGGAGACGTAAACAATAACGGAGTCATAGACCTCTTTGAATTCGCAAAATTTCCGGAAGAAATAGGTATCAAGGATCTCAAAGCTAGTATAACATATAAAGACACTGTAGAAATATCATTTAAACCATTCCTCATAGAGGATAAGATACCAAAGAAAGGGATATTCTATACTTACTATATTGAACTACCTGAATACAACACAATAAAAGAGGTGTATTTTAATCAAACAGTAACCACATTTGACAAATATGAAGTTGACTTACAAAAGATTAGGGATACAAAAAAGCTAAAGATAAGATTAAAGACAAATTATAGATACTCGGATATGGGATTTAAAAACAAAATACTTACATTTGATGAGGTATTTGAAGTAGAAGTTGACGAAATAAAAGAATAAATCTTAAAGTCCGTTGCTAATTCTTATTGTATAAGAATCACATTTATAAGGGGCAATAGGGTTTCTATATATCTTAATAAAATAAACCCTCGAATTGTCGTTGCAACAATTGGTAGTAAAGTTATTTGAAAAACAACTCGAAGTACAAGGATTTTCACCCTCAAAATTACCACCAGAAATGACATCCGCATTAAAGTTCGTTCTCCATTGAAATATCGTATCATTGATACATTTCACATTAGCATTACTACAATCAGACTCTCTGATCTCAAGCATATAGGCATTATTTGGATTATTAACAAAGTTAACTACAAAGTTAAAATTATCACCCCCATTATTCCTATCAGAATTTACATCATCACGGGCAACTACCCTATACCAATCCTCATCAGCAAAAGGAACTATTTTTCCGGTCACGTCTAATGATGTCCTTGCACTATCGATAAACTCACCCTGAATGGTGAGAGCACCAGCACAACTATTCCCCACTCCCTGAAGATCATTAGAATCTGCTTGACATTCACAACCCGTAGAATAGATTTGATCAACATCATAATAACCATTCAAACATTCTTTAATCCTACAATTCCCTTGAGTACACTCAGTCGTCGCATTCAAAGGAGGAGGACACAATGTATTTATATTACCTTCGTCTGTAAATCCATTACAGTCATTATCCTTGCCATCACATACTTCTCTCGGTGGCGATGAAATAACACAGTAGTACTCACAACCATTAGAATTATTAGGATTATTCAAATCACTATTCAAATCA
This sequence comes from Deltaproteobacteria bacterium, assembly GCA_026416535.1. Lineage (GTDB taxonomy): Bacteria > Myxococcota > SpSt-1050 > SpSt-1050 > SpSt-1050 > SpSt-1050. Next base: position 5,336 of record JAOAFA010000062.1, on the reverse strand, counting down.
TAATAATCAGTAAGACATGCATAAATACATCCTGAACCACAGGTACAATCCCCCATTGCATTCTCTCTCGGTGGACAACATGTCTTCCCTGCACCATAAAGAGGTATTACAACTTCATAATTCGATTTTCTATCGCTATTCTTAATTGAGATAGCACCTGTCCTCTGCGTAGGCAAACCGTTCTGCTGTGAGCCAACCGATGGAGTAAATGATACATTGATTGAAATCTTTTGTGCCGAATCCAATACAATAGGAGTATTAGGAACATTTGATAAGGCAAAATCAGAACTCGAACCTATGGTTAAACCGATAGAAGAGATCACAAGCTTACCAAAGCCGGCATTTGAAATAGTAATCGTCTTTGTCTCTGATGAACACTGTTTAATAGGATCATGTAAAACAATCCCAAAATCAATACTTGTATTATCTACACTGATTGTAGGATCAATTGCGCTTGCCGTTATAGGTATGGACACATTGTCATTCCCTAATGAGTCATTTGACTTTATGATCATCTTAGTAGAGAGAGTCTCTATAGTTTTAGGTGCATACTTAATTGTAAAAGTAACTGAACCACCTGGAGTAACATTTAGAGGTAGCTGAACAGAGCTATTATTAACAAGTAAAGTAAGTGAATTTCCAGGATTTTCAATTAGAGCTTCCGTAATTACCAAATTAACCTTGCCATCATTTTTTGCTACAATCTGTTCACTTTTTTCATCATTTACCTGTACTGTCCCAAAATCAACCCTTTGCTTGTCAAGCATAAGTTTTGGTCCCCTATAATTACATTGGGCCCTAACCATTACACTTGTTATCCCATCATCAGGTGTCAAATCATTATCTATATCTTTATCATTAGTATTAAAGGTTATTACTGAAGCCTCATCAAACTTATCCTCATTACACTTGAATACTACCTCAACAAAGTATACCTCTGCTGGATTATCATAAATAGGAGGACTAACAGGTGTCTTCTCATCTATATTATTGTAAATCCTCATATCAAAAATATTGTTTGACGCCGTTGTTTTCGTAAGATACAACTTTGAGATCTCCAAAATTGCCTCACCAGCCATATTCGTAAAATATATTCTTTTCCTGATTTCTCTACCCAACTCAGCATTTCCCATATCAACAGTATACTGGTAAGGATTGGTAGTAGGCGGCCAGAGCTTTTTATTAAAATCACTTTCCTCTATAATAGCAAAATCTGGACTGTCCTTATATGCAGAAACAATAGGCAGTTTGTATTGGGGCTTACTCTCATCGTTTGATATTATCAGTATATTACCTTTATCAGGTACAGCATCATCCTGACAATATTGAACTTCAACATCAATAGATGAACCAGCACTAATATCACCAGGAACATTTATTGGTATACTTAAGGTAAACCTCTGGGGCAATGGTGGTTCTGGATTGGTTCCAGATTCAAAATCCAACATGCTCACTCTTAAATTAGCAGTACCTATATTCTGAATCTTAAAAGTCCTTTTCGCACATTGCCCAAAAAATACTGCCCCAAAATTTATAACCTGAGGATCGACAAATAACACAGGTCTATTTTTATCCACACACTTGTGGGTATTCAGATCACATACTCTGCTTTCATCCTTACAATCTTCATCATCATCGCAGTAAAAAGACACATCCATCAATTCTACATCCTCATATACATCAAAGGCAATAATATCAGAAATTCTAATACATCTTCCACCTACACACTCCATATCTGATTCCGGACAATCTAAATTGTTCTTACATACCTCACCACCATCAGGACGAGATGGAACACATATCCTCTTCACCGGATCACATTCAAAACCACTTTTACATTGGGCACTATTCGAACACTTCTGGATACTTATATCACTCATCACACCCTCATCAGTTGACGTCGTAGAAGTACTATCACTGCAATATATAATAAACACTACTACCAACAAAACAGCTAATTTCGCCCACTTTTTTCCTTTTAATTTCATCTCAAACTCCTACACAAATAAAACATCCATTATGAACCATTTGTAATCTTCAATGTGTAGTTGGTACATGTTGTAGAAGCACCAGCCCTTCTATAGACCTTGATATAATAAGTAGCTGTATAATTATGACAACAATTATTGATAAAATCGTTACTTACACAACTCGCAGTACACGGATTTTCACCTTCATTCTTGCCATTTCCATCCACATCCCGTCTAAAATTAACATTAAACTCATATTTAACATCATCGGAACAGACCTTATTATTATTATCGACCACATTTTTATAAACCTCAATCTGAAATTCACACGTAGTCGGAGCAAAAGGATTACAATCAACTATCTCCACAATAAAATGGAAATTATTATACCCAGTCGTCTGATCATCCTCTGCAACAACCTTATACCAGTCAGCATCTCCCGAAGGAACAATATTCTTGCCAGTTACCTCGACATATTGTTTTGAAGAATCCTTCAATGTTCCCAAGTCAATTGCATCAGCCGCACTATTACCACGATTATTTCTATCATTGTCATCTTGTCTACACTCACAACCATCGGCATATATACCATTCAAATTAAAATATGTAGCTGCACAAGCCGTAATGACACAACTAGAATTCTGACACCCTACAGATGTTGTATAAGGTGGAATTGCACACACATTATTACAGCTCCCACAATTATTAACATCATTTGTAATATTAGTTTCACAACCATCTGTATAACCATTTCTACAATCCCTAAATCCCGTATTGCAAGACGCTATTCCACACGTGCTATTCTCACACTTAGGTGTCCCGTTTGCAACAGTACATTTATTATTACAATTTCCACAGTGATTAACATTATTACTCGTATCTGTCTCACACCCATCAACAACCTGAGAATTACAATCTCTAAATGTACCCAAACAATAATCAATTACACACTGCTTGCTAACGCATTTCGGAACAGCATTATTCAAATTACACACATAACCACAGAAACCACAATTAGTCACACTACTTGCGATATTAACCTCACAGCCGTTGGAGGGCTTGTTATCACAATCTCTAAAGTCCCCAATACAACTATCTATGGCACACTGGCCAGAGACACACTTGGGAGTTGCATTATTCAATTGACAGACATAAGAACACTCTCCGCAGTTGTTCACATCTCCTGCTATATATATTTCACATCCATTTGAATATACCCCATCACAATCCTTATACCCATTCTCACATTTATCTATCATACAAATTCCATTAACACATTTGGATATTGCATTTGGGGCTGAACATTTTTTACCACAACTTCCACAATTGTCTACATCAGTATTCGTGTTTGTCTCACAACCATCAGCATAACCATTCTTACAATCTCTAAACGGTGTATTACATCTATCTATCTCACATTTACCATCCGTACATTTTGGTGTTCCATTCTGAACAGAACACTTTAATCCACAATTACCACAGTTATTTATATCACTCCTTGTATAGGTTTCACATCCTGTATTATACAACTTATCACAATCTGCATAGAATTGATTGCATGAGGCAATTTCACAATTCCCGTTTGAGCATTTAGGTGTCCCATTATCCACTTCACATTTATTATTACATTGACCACAATGCTGGATTGAAGTATTTACATTTGTCTCACATTTATCTATCATATCATTATTACAGTCAGAAAACCCAGCTGGACATGCAAAGCCGATTCCTGCCAGGTTAATATATTTAACCTGATTATCTTTGTCACTACTCTTAATCTCTATTGCACCTTTTATCTGACTTGGATCTGAAGATACTGATGGCCTGAATTTCACACCAAATTGTATAATATCCTGCCCATCTCCTTTTACCATTACTGGGAATTGTTGAGGTAGATTTACCAAAATAAAGTCGCCACTAGAACCTATACTAAGAGTTATTGAATTTATATAAAGGCTTCCCTTACCACTGTTGTATATATCTAAGTAAACAACCTGAGACTCTTTACCTACCTCAACTATACCAAAATCAATATCTTTATCAGGTCTTATCACAAAATTTGGATCCGTCCCTGTTCCAAACAATTTTACCTCAATGATCGGGTTATTGGGATCATTTGACTTTATCAATATCTTGTTAAAATGATCGCCTTGAGCTTTGGGTGAAAATTTTACTTTAACCTCCATACATGCCCCTCCCGCGAGGGAACCCCCCAGTTTCGAAGGAGACATTGAATAATCGGTATTCGGATTATCAAAACCAGATGTCCCATCTATTAACAATGAATCTTCTCCTGTGTTACAAATATTGAATATATCTTCCGAGGACATCCCAACTTGAACCTCCCCAAAATTAATCATACTTTTATCTACATTTATCCCAGGCGGGACATAACCTGCCTGAGCCGTAATATTAATTGTCAGTTCTCCGGTATCGTCGATATAATCATTATTAATATCGGTATCATTGGTTATCAAAACCATCCTTGTATGCTCGTTTGCCTCCTTCTTCTGTGGAACATACTTTATATATAAATCTACCATCTCCCCCCCACTAATATAAAAAGGAGCAATATATTTACTACGAGGATCGCTAACTGACCTAAATTCTAACTCTATTTTATTTTGACTAAGCTGTATAACATTAACACTTTTAATAGCTATAATTCCATCATCCGATTGATTGAGAAATGTTACCATCATCTCTTTAGTATTCCCTATTGGGATATTTCCCAAGCTAATACCAAATGAGTTTGTAGCCCCTGCCTGTGGATACAAGAGTTTTGGTGGATTAAAGCTTCTATCGACTATCACAAGATCTGGATTTTTCTTGTATCTGCTGCTCAAAAAGACTTTAACGCTTGGATTGGTAATATCCGAACTATTTATAACCAAAAATCCATTATCAGGCTGTGCATCGTCTTGCTTATATGTCACATCAATATTCAATGTATCGTTAGGTTGTAAGATGGTCGGTATATTCTTATCAGTAACTTTTGTAAATCTGGGGTTATCTGGATCTGGATTTGTATTACTCTCAAAATCAACAAGATATATCGTCAGGGGACCATTACCGATATTGGTCACAATAACCGTCTTTTTCACTGACTGACCAAATTTAACACTGCCAAACTCCAATTTGTCCGGGTCAACCTTAATCCTTCCCCCAGGGACACAAGTCTTTGTCTCAGCATTACATATAAATCCATCTGGGCATTCGGAATTATAGTTACATTTAATTGCCTCTACAGGTGTAACATCCTCTCCTACTCCATCTTCCCCTGCATCAACAGACTTCTTTTGACAGACAGAGTTAATACACTCTTCATCAGGTGCACAATCATTAGTGTTACGACATGTAGTTATA
>JAOAFA010000119.1 GCA_026416535.1 Deltaproteobacteria bacterium | reverse complement strand
CGCCATGTAACCCATGGAGTTACTGAACAGTAGGCACCCGCATCAGCCAGTATCCTGACTTTTACAGCCTTTATTAAGCCGTCTTTTGTGACACCCATCTTGTATCTGACTTTATAGGGATGCCTCTTATAGCTCTCTCTGACCGACCATTCACGGTCATAAGTAATTTTGACCGGTCTTCCGGTCAATTTTGCGGCAAGGGCAGCCCTTGCACATACAATCGCTGCTGTATCATCCTTTCCTCCAAATCCTCCGCCCATCGGGATTGACTTTATTTCAACATCAGAGAGAGGAACCCCGAGAAGATTTGCTACAAACCTTCTGGTTGAAAAAGGGTGCTGCATACTACCGTAAATTTCAAATACACCATCAAAACGAGGAACACATACAGCAGATTCTGGTTCCAGATATGCATGTTCGACAAATTGTGTAGAAAAGTCCTGCTCAATTATAAAATCGGATTCAGCAAAGCCCTTTTCTGTATCACCTTTACGGATGCGGTGTTCATTAACAATATTATTTCCTCTCTCTTCATGAATAAGCACCGCATCTGGCTTTAATGCATCTTCAGGATCTAAAACAGTGGGAAGATTCTCCACTTCTATTTTCACGAAAGGTATTGCCTCTATGGCGGCCTCCCTTGTTTCAGCTACAATGAGCGCTACAACATCACCGTTATACCTTATTTTATCATCTGCGAAGATATGGTAATCCTTTATTATTTGACCAAATCTATTCTTACCCGGTACGTCTTTGTGAGTAATAACTCTTACTACCTTGTCTGCCTTTTCTGCTGCGGAAGTGTCTATGGAGATAATTCTTGCATGGACATGATCAGTATAGACGGGAACAGCGTGTAACATATTGTGAAATTTCAAATCATCCGCATACTTTGCTCTACCTGTGACTTTCGTGTATGCATCATTCCTAAATGCCTTTGGATTTGTCATTTAAGCACCTACCTTTGTGGTTATAATTTATAATAATACCATTTTTAACAACTACAGTCCCTCCAATTATAACATAATCAAATTTTAGGTTTGAATAGAAAGTTTTGTAGGGATTGTATGAGTTTGAAAGTGTTGGAATAATCTTATTGGCCCTTTTTGACTCCGATATTATTACTATATCGGCATCTGCACCTTCTTGAATTACGCCTTTATCTGGAAACAAGTTCATAATCTTTGATGGATTTTCAGAAAGTCGCTTTGAGAGTTCTAAATATGGAGCCTTGTGCTTCTCCCTCAGTATTTTATAAATAATATGAGGTAATGCTCCAATACCTGGAAGCCCGTTCGGTGTCTTTCTTAGATTTTTTCGGTTTTTATCTTTATCTTCTTTTGTAAATGGTGCATGATCACTGGCAAAGATATCAAATAAACCTTCCTGGGCCATCTGCCTAAGTGACAGCATATTCTCTTTATCTCTAATAGGCGGTGTGCAGAAAAATCTGTGACCATTCTCTCCTTGAAGAAGGTCGCTATGCAATACAAGATATTGAGGGCATGTCTCCACTGTAACTTTTATGTTGTCACGCGAGCATTTTATGGACTCAACCCCCTCTTTTGAGGAACAGTGGACGACGTGAAACCTTGCATTAGATGCTCTTGAGATCTGAATTATCCTCTTTATTGCTACTACCTCCGCCTCTTTAGGTCTGAATGTTAGATGATCAATTGGTTTTGAGTATTGAAAACAGTAATACTCCGATAGTATTTTATCATCCTCACAATGAACAAGAAATAGTGTTTTATCTGTCATAATTTCTTTTACAATATTTTCTATTTTTTCATAGTCCATATATAAACCAGCATCCCTATAAGTTGTATAAAATTTGAAACTGTTAAAACCAGCATCTATAAGTCTCTTTATGAAGTCTTTGTCTTTTTTATTAAAATTTATTGGAGTCAAGTGAAATCCATAATTCACAACAGATTTTTTTGCTTTTTTCGTAAACTCTTCAATGGCATATTTGAGAGGTCTGTCGTATCGTTCAGTAATAAAATTGTATATAGATGTGACGCCATTTAGGGCAGCTATAATACTTCCTTTATGGAAATCATCGGCGAGGGGAAATTCACCAATCGTATCATCGAGATGTGTATGTATATCTATAAAACCAGGAAGGACATACCTCCCATTCGCATTTATTAGCTCCTCCCCCTTATTTGCACAAATACTATCATCTATTCTAGATATTTTTCCATTCTCTATTTTAATATCCTTAACCTTAATTATGTTATGTAATACAACCTTTCCGTTTTTTATAATCAATTTACAAGCCCTTTAGCTATTACCCTTATCATGGCTCTAAGATTGACTACAAATGCCTCTTTAGGTTGAAGTGAGGCTGCATCAACATAGAATTTTTCTGTAAGTCTCTTAATCATCTCATCCTCACCGATGTTATTTTGTATCATATCAGTAACTTCCTTTCTAAATATCTCTGCTCCCTTAATTGATAGTTCAAAGAATCTTTTTATCACCTTTTCTCCAACAAGCATCCCATGATGTGGTAATCCCAAAAATTCTACATTAAGTTGGGAAAGCTTTTTTATTGATTCCATATATTCATTGTAGTCAGACAGGTAATTAGCTAAGACTATGTCTTCACCAGCATATGCACCGACGGATTCACCACTAAAGAGTGCCTTATCAGGCCTCATATAAAATGAGATAGAACATCTTGTATGACCCGGCGTAGAAACAACTTCAACTTCAACCCCCTCTCCAAGGTCAATCTTGTCTCCATCTTTTACCATTATATCAACGTTCAGTAACTCTTTTTTTATCGATATGTCCTCCCCCCCAAAGTGCTTTTTGAATTCTATGGAGTCTTCTACTTCTTTCGAAAGTTTATTCATAAAATCAATGGCTTTATCTTTTTTCAAGATTGATGCCGTTTGCTCAGAGGCAACCACCTTCAAATTAGGCATCTTTCTTCTTAAATATGAGAGACCCCCACAGTGGTCATAGTGGGAATGTGTAAGGAAGACATATTCTAACCTCTCTGGCTCCTTAAGTGCTTGAGTAATTGCCTCATACAGAGCAGGGGCAGTTGCTGGAACCCCTGTGTCCACTAATGCATACTTCTTACCTAAAATTATAAAGCCCGGTAAAAAACCGGCGAATGATAGGTATATTCTATTTGTTATCTTCCCTCTATGTGATATTAACATATCTAATCTTCCTCCCAGTATTTAGGGTCCAGCTCGGAAGGTTTGTCGATCCTTTTTGGGACTCTTACTTTTAGTGCTAAATCTGGTCTGTTTGTGATGATACCATCAACACCTAGTTTCATCATCTCTAAAATATTCTCTCTTTTATCGACTGTCCACACATATACCTTTAGTCCCCATTCCTTGTAATGTAGCATCATAAATTCGTTTATAATATTGAATTGTGGATTTACGGCTTCACATCCTAATAATGTAGCTATAGGAGAGACTAATTCTTTATAGGAGGCGTCTTTAGCAAACAGAAAAGCCGTGCGAGCATTTTTTTTGAGTCTCTTAATTAGACCAATACTCAAGGGATTGAACGACGAAAACAAGACCCTCTCATAAATATCAAATTGACCAACCAGTTTTAAGACTAATTCCTCAAGGACACCAGAAAATTTACCATCTACCTTGAGCTCTATATTTATGAATCTCATATTTCTTACGATGGGCAAGACGTCAACCAGGAGAGGGATCTTATCATCTGTTACTCTTTTAAGATTTTCATACGATATATCTTTTACAGATTCATCAATGTTAAAAATTCTCTTTAAATCTTCGTCATGAAAGACTACTACTTTGTTATCTCTTGTGAGACGCACATCCATTTCTATTCCATCACAACCCATATCTATTGCCTTTCTAAAGGCCGGTATCGAATTTTCAAGGGCAGATTTATTTACGCCCCTATGTGCGATTATTAACGGGCGACTCATCTCCTCTCGACCTCTCCACGCATAGGGACAAAAATAACGGGTATGAGCGAATCTTGTTTTATACCCGTCTCGGTTTTGGTTATTAAAACTAGTTCCTGATAAGTCTCTCCAACAGGTGCAATAAGCCTGCCTCCTACCTTTAGTTGTTGAAGTAGTGGCTGAGGTATCTTGGGTGGAGCGGCCGTGATCATGATAGCATCAAAAGGTGCATGTTCCTCCCAACCAAAATATCCGTCCCCAACTTTGAATTTTATATTCTTATATCCAAGCTCTTTTAACACGCTCTCTGCTCTCTTAGAAAGAGTCTCAATGATCTCAATCGTGTATACCTCTTTTACTATCTCAGCCAAAACCGCTGCCTGGTATCCAGAGCCTGTTCCTATTTCTAAAACTCTTTCTCCTCCTTTTAATCTCAACTGTTCAGTCATATATGCTACTATGTATGGTTGCGATATGGTCTGTCCTTCTCCAATTGGTAAGGGCCCATCGTCGTATGCTCTATCAATTAGCTGTATGGGAATAAATCTTTCTCTCGGAACTTTACTCATTGCTGAAAGCACTTTTTCATCTCTTATGTCTCGTGCCTTCAATTGATATTCAATCATTTCAGCTCGCATCTTAGCAAACTTCTCCAATTTTATATTTTTTGCCTTCTTTTGTTCAGCAAAACATGAAAAAATATACACCACAATAAGACAAAATAGAAGTACAAAAAATGTGGGTCTTTTGACAAACATAACTCTATATATAACAGTAAGTTTTATTGTTGGCAATAGGAAGTAGGAATTGAGCTTATTTTGCTAAAACAAACATGATTTGGAAGAGGATTGTATTATCTACCTTGTATTTGTCTTAATCATCTAAGCAACCATCATTAATGTTTATGAATATGAGAGTCCACATTATTGATAGTTCGGGGTTTGACTAAAAGATATCCCAAGAGGTTTTTCTCTGGTCCTACCATTTGGGATCTTGCCACCTTTGAATAATTCTTTTGGCGTTATCAATGCTTCCGTTTTAGTTTTGCCATAGTAATCCTCCTACTATTGTCCAAAATGCTCAGGCATATTTTACAAACAATACCCCAAACCCCAAAACACCCGCAAAGTAGACTATAACAACTAAAACATTTAAATTAGTACTCGTATCCTATTTAAGTTTCAAACACTAAAATCAAGATTAGATGTGGAAAAAACATCATTAAGAAACCTGTTATTAACCATATTAGCACTAATTTGTCAGATCCAAATTTAAATATTTGAGGCACTTTAATAACAATACTAACTCCATGTAAAAAATCAAATTTCATATTAAAATTTTATGTACTGCCATACATAATTGGATATATTTGAGACCTCGAAGGTTAATCCCTGCTTATAGTTTGAATATTTTCCATTTTTATTGTATTAAGAAACTTACTTTAAGGGAGATTAGCTATGTCGGAAAAAAACAGATCGATGGAAGATACCAAAGTAACAAGTCCACTTAGAGAGATCGTTCAGCCATTTATCGATTTAGTGCATGCACCAAGAGCGCTGTGGGGAGTGAACCTTGCGTATACACTCGAAGGACTTTCATATTTCGGGATATTGACCTACCTTGCAATGTACTTTTCAGACTACGTGTTTCAGGGTATTAAGCACGCAGATGTATGGTCACACAATATGGTGATGATTCTTACAGCGGGCATAGCCATATCTATGGTACTACTTGGATTTGTCCCAGATAAAATTGGAGTTAGAAGGGCACTGATCCTTTCCTTCTTTCTACTTTTTGTTGGGAGATTTTTCATCTCTGGTTCACATAGTTTATTTGGTTTTGAACCATCTGGTCTGTGGTCCCCTTTACATCTGACAATAATGTTCGGGATAATCATTATCCTAATTGGCTATGGTATGTATCAGCCGGCTGCCTATGCAGCAGTTAGACAGTTTACTACTCCGAAAACTGCCTCGATGGGTTATGCAATGCTTTATGCCCTTATGAATGCAGGGTCATCACTTGTTATGCTCTCTTTTTTACTCAGAGACGAAAAATTTTTGGGTCTGGGAATTGAAGGCACCTTTTGGGTATATACGGGAATTACACTGGTGTCTCTGCTGTCAACTCACTTGATATTGTCAAAGAAAACGGTGGAGGAGACAATTAAGAGGGTAAAGGAAGAGACTGAGAAAATAGAAGGGGAGAAATCTCAAGATGTAGAGATAAAAACTGAGAAGACTGATACTCAATTAAGTGCAGAGAAAAGCTATACTAATGAAAGGTTATATATTCCCATTACATTCTGGATAATTGTTATAGGTCTTATTGCCACGGCTATGTACAAAATTCCTCACCCCATTGATTACATTGTATCTGCAATTATTCTGCTCACACCTTTTATCCTCCTTATCTTGCCACAAAAAATAAGAAGGCCTACAATGAAATGGATCATGGAGCATCCGCTTGCAAATACAAGGTTTTTTGTATTTATCTTTTCTCTTATACCTGTTCAGACACTATTTACCTACAACTGGCTTATTCTGCCACAGTATATCTCAAGAGCTTATGAGGGGTGGGTGGGTGAGTATTTTGAAGTTGCATCAAATTTAAATCCGATTCTAATTTTTATCCTTGTGCCTATTATTACCGCAGCAACGGTTAAAGTTAAAGTCTATAATATGATGATTTGGGGAACCTTGGTGATGAGTCTTTCAGCCTTCATTTTGGCTATTGATCATACACCTCTGACACTTGGACTTTATATTCTTGTGATGACGATTGGCGAGGCGATGTGGTCTCCTAGATTTTTACAGTATGCCACAGAAATTGCACCTGAGGGTAAGGCAGGGTTATACCAAGGTGTTGCTCAACTTCCATGGTTTCTGACAAAGTTTCTAGTTCCTCTATTATATTCAGGATGGATGCTAGAAAGATATTGTCCTCAGAATGCCTGCACAAATCCTGAGAGGATGTGGTTTATCTTCGGTCTGATTGCAATAATTTCCCCTGCCATTCTGATAATAGGCAAAAACTGGCTAAGTAAGGATGTAAAGGTAGCTACTCCAGTTTGAAGAATGGAAATATATTTTCCCTGTAGTAATTGTAAATTCTCACCGCCTCTTCCATGGCGACCTCTTTCTCAGGTCCTGAGACAAAGAGGTTCATGTCTTTGAGACTCCCTATTGATAATTCCTGACTCCCCATAAATGTTCCGCCGAGTGTGGCTGTATAATAATCATCTACTTCAATATCATTGAGGACCGCCCACGCAAGGGTATATCCTCTTGCAATATTGTCTGGATTGTATCCCCCTCCGCCAAAGGCTATTAATCTTTTGGACTTATCTTTAATTATCTTGACTGCTTCTATGTATGAATTGTTTGTGAGTCTCAAATGAGTTAGTGGATCCGTAGACATCATATCTACTCCTATCTGAGCAACTGTGACATCTGGGTCAAACCTTTCTATGATTGGGACAAAAATTTTCTTAAAAAGAAAGAGGAATACCTCATCATCGGAATAACAGTTTAGAGGTACATTGAGATTAAAAAATCTCCCACTTTCAATTCCAATTTCATCCTCAAAACCACTAAAAGGGAAAAGGGTCTTACCAGACTCGTGGAAAGACATCTTGAGGACCATTGGATTATCATAAAAACCACTTTGGATACCATCCCCATGATGTGCATCTATATCAATATAAAACACCCTTTTGTTCTCTCTTAATAGGAGCTCTATCAGAATTCCCAGGTCATTTATATAGCAAAAACCCGATGCCCTGTTCCTCATAGCGTGATGTAGACCACCGACGGGTACAAAAATCCTGTCTGAATTCTGGAGTTCCATGAATGCCTTTCTTGCCATAGCGGCATGTAACAAGACCAGATCAAAAACACCTTTAAAAACTGGATTGTCAGGTAATCCTAAACCATATTGGAGAAATTCCGCTTCAATCTCTCCATCATTGGCCTTTTTCAAAATTTCAATATATTTATCTGTGTGAAATAGTTTTAAATCACCCTCGTTTCCCTCGTCAACTACTATAACATCTGAGCTATTTAATATACTGAGGCGAGCCGCGGAATTAAGAAAGAGCCTTCCTCTGTCGAGTCTAAACGGATGATTCACTCCGTATGTATATCTTTCAAACTTTTCTGAATAGATAATCTTAGCCATTTTTAAAATTTCAGTCTAAGAAAGTACGTATCTTCCTCCAACCTTGTCTCGACCTTCATGTTGATTTTATGAAACACCCTGAGCATCTTTTTATTAGTTGCAAGGACTTCAGCCTTGAAGCCAGAGATTCCTCTTTCCATTGCTATCTGACTAATGTATCTCAGCATAAATGTTCCAATCCCTCTATTTTGATAGTCATCTCTTACGACAATTGCTACTTCCGCAAAATTGTCAGAGGGATCTCTATTGTATCTTACAATCCCTATTATCTCTTCATTCTCCGGAGGCCCGATAATACCGACTATGGCCATTTCATCCTGATAATCAATATTTACTAGGTGCTGAAGTTTTTCATGCGGTAATGATTTGAGGTAGGCAAAGAATCTGAAATATATAGTCTCATCTGATAATCTATAGAAAAACTCTCTCTCAAGAGGCTCATCTGTTGGCTTAATAGGCCTAAAGAAGACTGTAAGATCACCGAACTTCTCATATTTTTCGTATTGTTGAGGGTAATATCTACCCATGGGGGTTAGAGGTAGCTGATCCCTGGGGACATATCCAAGCTCTTTTGCTTCTTCTAAAAGTTGATCTCTAAAATCTGGATGTGCAATCGCTATTAGCTGCATTGCCCTATCTCTTATAGTTTTACCATGTAGATATGCTACCCCATACTCCGTTATTACATAATGAACATCTGCCCTAGAGGTGACCACACCTGCACCCGGTGGGAGTTTTGATACAATTCTTGAGATTGTTCCTCCTTTTGCCGTAGATGGCATAACTATAATTGGTTTACCCCCCCTACTTCTTGCTGCACCCCTTATGAAGTCTACCTGACCACCAAAACCGGAGTAGAAGTAATATCCAATTGAATCGGCTACTACTTGACCAGTGAGATCAATCTGAATTGCCCCATTGATTGAGACCATTTTATCATTTTGGGCAATAATGAATGGATCATTTGTATATTCGATGGGATGAAATTCTATAAGAGGATTGTTGTCCACAAAGTGGTAGAGCTTTTTGCTCCCCATACAAAAGGAGGCTATCACCTTATCTTTGTGAAGCGTCTTTAATTTGTTTGTAACATTTCCATTTTCTATAAGCTCTATTATTCCATCTGAAAACATCTCTGTATGTACTCCCAAATCGTTCTTGTCTTTTAGCTCTTGCATAACTGCATCTGGAATTGTTCCTATACCAACCTGAAGAGTAGCCCCGTCTTCTACTAATTTAGCAACATTCTTCCCTATTCTTTGCGCAATTTCATTTGGCTTTGGGTGTTTGAGTTCGATCAAAGGCATGTCAGATTCAACTATGTAGTCAATCTGAGAGACATGAATGAATGAATCACCCAGCGTTCTTGGCATTTGTCTGTTCATCTCCGCAATTACTACTTTAGCATTTTCCGCAGCAGATTTAACAATATCAACGTTTACACCATAACTACAGAACCCATATTTATCAGGTGGTGAAACTGAGATAATAGCTACGTCTATCTTTATCCTATTTCTCTTAAATAGGTTGGGGATCTCGGAAAGAAAGACAGGGATGTAATCTCCCCTTCCTTGTTGGACTGCATCTCTAATTGTGGGGCCAATAAAGAGTGCCGAATATCTTACATTCTTCTTAAAGGGTTCCTGATCATAAGGAGTAAGGCCTAGAGTAAGTATATGCAAAATTTCCATATCCTCCGTATACTTAATCTTCTCATTTATTGCATTTATAATGACTCTGGGTTCGGCGGCACCAGAACCAAGAAATATTCTCATACCTGGCTCTATTAACTCGGCGATTGCCTCCGGACTTTTTACCTTACTCCTGTACTTATCAGGAACCATGAGAATTACCTCCATTAGCTTTTGCTTATATTTGTGAGAGTGTAAAGTAATATACCAAGAGAGATTGAAGCAAGTTTACTAAGGGATGTATCTCCTCGCGAAGTCAAAATGAGAGGGACTTTACCTCCTACTACAACTCCTGCTATCTTCGCGTGACTTGAGACCGTAAGAGTTTTATATATTATATTTCCTGCCTCAATATCAGGCATTATCAGTATATCAGCATCACCTAAAATCTTACCTCGGTATTTTTTCTCTTCTGCAATACGCGGATTGATAGCTACATCCACAGACAGAGGCCCCTCAATTACAAAGTCGTCGGTACCCGACAACTCATCTGCGATCTCCTTTGCCTCAACAGATGAAAGTACAGAGGGATTGACCTTTTCAACAGCAGATATTATTGCTATTTTTGGATGTTTGATATTAAGTGCCTTTGCTACTGCGATAGTATTATATATTATTTTCTTTTTTGCCTCCTTATTGGGGGAGGGGTTTATAGCTGCATCTGATATTAATAATAATTTAGGATAAGCAGGTACTTCAAACACGCCTACATGAGATAAAAATACCTTCTCGCCACTTGATAACATTGATTTTGTAGTCTCAATGAATGAACGCATGATCTGTTCCGTCATTACTGATCCTTTCATCAGCATATTTATGACACCATTTTTATAGAGAGACATAGCCTTTAGAACAGGCTCTTCGGCATCTATTATAGTAAAGTTGTCGTTATCTATTAGCACATCATATTCCCAGGCCATTTTAGATATCTCTGCAAACGGTCCTATCAATAAGAACTTTGCAATTCTGAACCTTCCTTCAGAGTTTGCCAGATTGGCTGCTTCTATAGCCTCTTCATTATTCGCCCCGACTATGCCTATCCTTGGACATCCATATTTAACTGCCTGTTCTTTTGCCATAAAGATAATATCATTTATACATCTTGCTGGCATTTGCGGTTTTACCCTAAATACAGGGCTATCAAACAACTTTGTATCAAGGATTTTTTTGATTGAGGCAATTTTTCTAGAATATATGAGCTTTTCCTTCGAATAATCTTTTAATCTCTCAGGGTTCACTCTGGATAGCATATTTTCAACGGCTAAAAGTTCAAGGTCAAATATCTCGCTAAATGGTATAAGGGGCACATTTACGTTTATCAGCTCAGAAATAAGCCTCATAATCTCTTCTGACCTCGATAGCCCCCCTGATATAGCAATTGTAAGTGGAAGTCCTCTCTCAATAGAGACGGACATTATGGATCTCGCTATTACTTTAGTAAAAAATCCTAAAATCATATTTATTTTTTGCCGTTGAACCTCACTTGAACCCATATCTCTGAAATTTAAAAGAGTCTTAAAGTCATTGGTTCCAGTTAGGTGTAGCAGTCCACCTTCGTTGTAGATAAATCTCTTCAACTCCTCTATGGATATTCTTCCGCTTTTAATCTCTTCTACTATGAGTTCTATTGGAAGATTTCCAGCTCTATTTGAACCAGGCATATCAGAAAAGGTATTCATCACAGAGGTAATCCTTCCATGTTGATGTCTTACTGTTGAGATGCCGCCACCAGCATGGGTAGTAATAAATACGCTGTCTTCGTATCTCTTACCCATAATACCACTCAGCAACTTCGCTATACTGCGATGATTTAAATAATGGGCACCCGAACCGCTTCTTAGATATCCTGATATGCCAAGGATTCTCTCAGAATCCGTCATTTCATCTGTAGAAACGGGATCAGTAGTAGTTAATAAGATCTCACTCTTCCTTGCCCGAAGCCTTGTCCCAATAATTATGCCAAGATTCGAAGGATGCTCGAGTTTAGAATTTAATGTATCTTTTAGCATCTCTTCGTCAACTAAGAATGTTCCACCCTCTGCAGGCTGAAGATAACCACCCTTCACTGCAATACCTGAGACCATTTCGAGAGAAATCTTGTGATTGCTGAGAAATGTGCGTATCTGATTTACTCTGAAATCTGCATCTGTGTTTTGCTGTACCGGTAACGGGATGTCCTCCTTGAGTAAAAGTCCGGTACCCTTAAAGACTGCAACTTTTGTAGATGTGTTATGCGGGATGATAGAGAGAGTTAATTCATCATCTCCTACACGGTTTAAAAGTTCCATCTCTTCGGCAGCAAGAAGTTGTATTACCTTCTCTGAATTTGTAGGCTCTGCCATCCTCTTTACTTCTCTCACAAGTAGTGCCTCAACTCTCTTTTTCATTTCCGTATATTCAGTGCAATAAGACATCTCTATCAGATTATCAATCAGATTTCCGAAAATCACAGGGTCACAGAATGTATTATTTTTCTCAAGGCTTTCTATTGTGTCTTTCAGTTTTTCCGAAGATATTTTTCCCATATTAACCTCCAATAATATCTTTCCCTCCCTGTGTTCGTTTTGTATGCTGAATAATTTAAAGTCAGCCTCATAATCATCGGTTTTGTGGTATAGAGTATAAGTTTGAGTATGTCAATGAATATAAGGCTTACGTAGAATTTAAATGTAAAGATTACCTTGATTTTAATTCTAAAAGGACGAGCTTTGCAATTGCCTTTAGTGTCTCAAACACACCTATTCCCTTGGAAGCAACTGCCTCAAAATCAGGTACATTGCGGTAATTCAATGCCTTTCTAAGTTCCGAAACTGGCATGATATTAGGTAAGTCTCTCTTGTTATACTGGATTACAAAAGGCATCTTATCAAGGTCGAACCCATGTTCTCTTAAATTCGTCTTCAAGTTATCAAGTGACTCTAGATTTGCTTCCATTCTCTCAATCTGAGAATCGGCCACAAACACAACCCCGTCCGCCCCCTTAAGTATTAATTTTCTAGATGCATCATAAAATACCTGGCCGGGGACAGTATATAGATGAAAACGGGTCTTGAATCCTTTAATATCTCCAAGCGATAGCGGGAGAAAATCAAAAAATAGAGTCCTCTCAGTTTCAGTTGCTAGAGAGATAAGCTTTCCCTTAGCTGCTGGACTGGTCTTTGCATATATGTATTGAAGATTAGTTGTCTTACCGCATAACCCCGGTCCATAGTAGACTATCTTACAATTTATTTCTCGAGCCGAATAATTTATAAAAGACATATATTAACACCTTAACAGATTAAAAATCCCCAAAAAGTTTATCAATGTCGCCTTCGGTAATATCTATTACCCCCTGCGAATCCTTCTCCTTCTCGGTCTTAGAAAATATGGCATCAAATATCTTGACTAACTCCTCTGTAGATTTTTTAACCTTTAATCTCACAAGTCCCTGATTAGTCCTTTTGTCAAAAATTACGACAAGGATCATTCTCGTTCCTACTAGTGATATATGAACTGAGTCATTTTCTCCTTCGTGAAATAAAACTGAAAACTCCTTCTCTCCTAATATCTTCGCTAATCCTCCCGTTGCAGCTACATTGCCCGCCGTAAGGGATGCTAATGACGTTGTATCCATTCTTGAGACATCACCTGATACTGCAATAAGCTGTCCATTTTTATCAACGATAAAAACAATCTTTGAATTAGATTCCTTAAAAAGGCGATCGCATATAAGCTTAATTGCCTCGTATTCCTTTTCATGTAGAATTAACTGTGGATTAAACATACAATAACCCTAGCTATCTCAAGCTAACACATTCAATATTTTAATTATCAGATTGCAATTTTGAATTCAAGTAAAAAATTATCAAAGCTAACTTTTGCATCGAGCATTTCGCAATGTAAAGGAATGTAAAAAAAGCAAGTCTTGTCTTTAAATGCATAAGGATTCTCTCACCCTATCTACATATTACTAAATCTTAGATTTACCTATAATTTCAACAACCTGTATAAGTCAAGGACATTTGCGACATTCTTCCATTTTCAACTAAATACTCTAAAGGGCTTTTTAATCCCAGTGACTTTGTGGTCTCTGAGTACTATAAAAGATCAAATAGTCAGCAAGTCTTGAATGAAATAATGACTTATCGTGGATGATATCCAGATTTGCTTCAATGAATTCCTCCTATATGGTTCTATTATACCTCTCAATCTGTCTCTTATACACATCT
>JAOAFA010000088.1 GCA_026416535.1 Deltaproteobacteria bacterium | reverse complement strand
GTCTTAATCTTACCAACAATCCCTAAAGGTGGTTGTTCACCGTCTGAATATACTACCAAATACTTATTCTGTAGATTTATAACCGACAGATTGAAGGCATCTGCCAGCCTCTCAACATGTTTTATGTATTTCATAAGATTTTCCCTTTTCTTTTCATCAGAGAGATTCTCTCTTGTATCAATCTTAAGAACCTCTAAACAGAATTCGACAATCCTTTTTGAAAACACTGACATAGAATAATCTCTAACAATTGAGGCAAACTCTTCTGATGATAAACCAGCACTTTTATATCCTTTTGAGGGATCAGAAAGATAATTCCAGACTTTTTTACTTATATTTTCAGGTAATTTCTTCTCCTGAAATTTTTGGGAGAGATAATTATAAAACAATTCCTCCGGTTTAACCTCCTTTTGCGCATATACTCTAATTTCAAGAGATACGAAGGCAACTATTACATATAAAAGAAATTTTAATCCACGAAAAATCAAACTCTTTTCAAATGAAATAAACATATACCAACCAGAGGGTCTGCTAAAAGACAGAACTCATCTATAGATATAGTTTTTCAAAAAGGCAAGATTTGAATTTAGCAAATTTTGCAAAAATTAATTCGGCAAATATTGTATATAGTACTGGTCGGGGAGACTGGATTTGAACCAGCGACCCCCTGGTCCCGAACCAGGTGCTCTAGCCAGACTGAGCCACTCCCCGAAAACACAAATTGGATAATAACATCTTTTAATCAAATTTCAAGAGCATACTAACCACTCATAACACTATAATCTTAACTCTTTACATTGTATTGAAACATACATCTTATATTCAATTAACTTCGTAGAAGAGAGCAGCCATATAGGAACAAAAATATATCCCTTATACAATATCCAAAAACAATCAATCAAATACAAACCAACAATTATACAAGATTAGACTTATGCAACATTGACAAGTAATAAGAAAGCCATTTTCTATTTTTTAAGCTATACCCTACATTGAAATAATTTAATAAATAAAGTCTTTCCTTTTATAACAGAAATAGATAAACCTTATGCATTAAGCAATAAAGACCCCTATTCAATACAAGAAGGAACCTTTTCACTCCCATTATTCAAAACATTCTTTGCCTTAATAAGATCTCTCTTAAACAAACATAGTTGATCAGGCTGCTTTAAATAGCCAAACTTGTAAATGGTAGGATTTTCGTTCGGAAATAAGATTAGATCTCTGTTTGGATAAAAAAGTCTACCGTGCCTTTTCGAGACTATGTTGGATGCAACGTCTAATGCATCCTCCGCAATTGATAAGTATTTAGTATCCTTGAAAAACACGGCTGCATATACATTATATACAAATACACTCCTAAAATAATCAATTTCAATACCATCAACCACTTCATCTATAAACTCATTTTTAATATCCTTTTTGATTCCCTGTAATCTCTCATACAATGCCTTCATCTCTTCAGAAAACAACTTTAAATTTTCAATTACGTTCTTCTTAAAGGCTTCTCTCCTCTCCCCTAAAAGGGTATTAACCTCCTCTACCATTATTCTATCTGGTTGTCCTATTATTCCAGATTTATGACCTAACTCAACCCATGCATCAACACCAGCATAATAAGGAGCTAACCTCTTCCCTATCAAAAATTCTGCCTGCATCTCCGATAATTCATAAACAATAGCAGCTATCTTTTCACTATGATCACCCAAAGGTGCAAACATATTACTAATCTCTTCCTTTAAGCTACGACTAAGTCTATAAGAGATACGAGTGGAGAGATAATCAGTCTGATGATAACCCCATTCCCATCCAGATGTAAAAATTACATGACCAGAATTCCTCTTACATAGGTCAGAGATACATTTACTATTCATCAGCTCAATATCAAGATACCTACTTCTCAGATAAACTGGTAAATAAAGGGGAACACTATTATCAAAGGCAACCCAATAGGCACTTTCAGGCTTATAAACAACTTTCTTCTCCTTGCTAAGATAGTCTATTAGGAACTCTCGATGTTCTTTAAAAGTCTTATGATTATATGCCCCAACACTAGGCTCTATTAGATTGAAATACATAACTGTATGAACAAAAGGTATAACATCTTCTACATATTTTATAAGAAAATAATACAACATTTTTTCACCGTTATGCTCAACCCAAAGATTGTCAAAGTTCCCAACATGTATTGTTCCTGTCACACTTATAGATGGCTTAACATCTTTAAGATCCTTCACAATAGCCTGAACTTTAGAAATAAAACGAGAAGGATCTGTACCTATAAATTCACCGAAAGAGAGATTAAAAAAATCAAAATCCAACTCTTTTAAAAATACTAAATCACTTTTCTCTTCTACAACATAACCATTTTGTAGACTGGATGCAGCAAAGACCAGGCAATTTATGCCAACTTTCACACCTCTTTTGTGTGCATATTCTATAATCTTCTGAGTCTTAATCTTCCATTCAAAATATCTCTCATCCTTAAGTATATCCTTCAGGGCTACCCATTGAATATAATTCCCTCTAATCTTGATAAGCCAATCTACAATCCTAAATGCATTATTTGTATCTGAACCGAGCCATACATCATATAATGCCTCAATAGGATGCAATGTATGTAGATGTAAACCTCTTATCCCCATAGAAGGTGTAAACACCTTGCTTATATCTTTTTCAAGCTGCTTTTCAAACTCACTCACAACTATACCATTGGGATAATGCCCTTTATAAGGACTTAAAAACCTATACCCAAGCATCTCTAAAATTGCATAAATTCCATACTGAATACCGAGCGGATAATCACCATAAATATAGATATTAAAAACATCATTATCATAAGTATAGGTATAATAATAACATTCGCTACACTTATCAGTTCTATAAAGATGGAGATTTACAACTACATTATGTTCTCTGTGTCTACTACTTCCTGGGATATACCTTTTTACCTCTTCAACCAAATCTGAAATATCTCTGTCATCAGAAAGAAGACTAACTTCGAAGCCATATACCTTGTTACTTACCTCATCCATAAATTCCGTTCGAGATAAACAACTAGAAAATAGAAATGAAATAATAATTAAAATAATGGTAAATCTGAAACCTCTCATAATTTCTATTCTTTTATATCAATAATCTTAGGTTTTTGGATACTATAATCTATTTTGATACTTGATTTCTTTAGTATGTATTTATCCATATAAATCAAAAATACATCTACATCATAACTTCCTCTTTTGAGTCTGATTTTATCATCAATACTCCCATAATATCTAATAAATTTCTCATCTATAAGATACTGTTTTTCAATAATTGGTTTATCTCCCTCATAAATAACCACATCCATTCGCTTCAAACCATTTAATAAATTATTGGCTATCTTAACACTTACCTCATTCTCAAAAGGAAATAGAACAAAGAAAACAACAAAAATACTAATAACTATAAGTACACCAAAAACCCTATTTTTCATTTTTTAATTCCGAGAGTTTATTTTCCATCTTTTTTAAGACCATATCAAATCCTTGTTCCTTGATTATTCTATTAAACTCAGATTTGTAATTCTTAAGTGTTGAAACCTCATCAATAATCATATCATATATAACCCATTTATCATCCCGTTTAAGCAATGCAAATCCAACCTGCACCTTTCCATCCTGAGAGCTTATCTCTGTATTTACGATCAGTTCCCCCTCTAAATCATCTTCAGACTTAACCACAAGTTTATAATCTATCGTAGAGGTAATCTTCTTCATATATGAAGTTTCAATCAACTCCTTCATTAAACTGCTAAACTTCTCTATCTCCTCTTTGCTTCTGTCCTTGTAATGCCTCCCAAGTGAACGTTTTGCCAATTCACTATAATCAAGTATCTCATCCACAATCTTGCGAATCTCCAACTTCTTCTTCTCTATGGGAATACCTTTTTTTATGACTGATTTTACTCGCTCTGAGTATCTTAAAATCACATCAGAGGCCCTTTCTTCACCAATAAGGAGTGAAGGACAAAGAGAGATACCAAATATCAACACTATAATGCTTTTCATAATAAAAACCTCCAGACCAAATATATAATATCAAGAATTTATATGAAATGAAAAATCAAGACCATATTTAAAAGAGACTTGTGGTAAAGATGTCATATATCTTTATGTAAAATATACATCAAGCTGTGTTGCAAGATATATGAGTATCTCATCAGCTCGTCTTAATCTCTGGCTAATTATTTTGGATATATTTAATAGAACTTTAATGGCAAACTTGGGATCTTCTTCTATCATACGTTCAAATGCAGACCTTTTAAAAATATAGAGTTGGCAATCTTCCACAGCATATGCCGACGCTGATCTTGGGAGATTATCAATAAAACTCATCTCTCCAAATATATCTCCAGACTTAAAATATGTCATAACCTTTTCCGCCTCACTATTTTCACCCCCATCTTCACTATCTGCTATTTTCGATATCTTTACAGTCCCCTCTTTGACCAAATATATAGCATTCCCCTCCATCTCCTCAAGAAATATGGCCTCCAGCGGTGCAAATCTCTTTGGCTCCATATAAGATTCAAGTTTAGCGACTTCCTCATCGGTTAGACCAGTAAATAGGGTTATTGTATCAGACATTTGATTCTTCATCACAACTTACTCATTTTCAGGATACCAACATTATTGGATGATACCCACCCCTTGATCCTACCATCGAGAGACTCTATTTTTAGAAAGTCCTGGTATCTGTCTACAACTTTCACCATAGTCCCCTCATCTACACTAAACAATGTCTTATATACATCGGATGGACCCTCTTTTACCTCTAAACTCTTAGTGAGCACTATCCCTTTAGTCTGATAATGTAACACATATACCCTTATTGAGATATAAAGAGTAAGAAAAATTACAACCAATGATATTATATACAAGAGAATACTCATATCTTTCTTTATCAACGAAAACCTCCTCAAAATCAAGATAAAAAACAAGAGATTAGTCAAAAATACGAAAACGATTGATATCCATGGGCGATAAATCTTCAACACCATCTCATACAACAAAGAAGGAGAATTCATAACTGGAATCCCCTGCTCCTCAAGACCTTTATAGGCCAACCTCAAATTTTTTAAAACATCTTCAGATGCCCCCTCAAGAACCATCGTACGATAATACCAATACAATGCATTTCCATATTCCCCCAAATATAAATAGGAAGTCGCAAGATTATAAAACACATTACTGTCTTCTACCCCTTTATCTACTATCTCCTTATACTTAGTTATCGCACCTCTATAATCAGAGGATAAAAATAAATTATTACCATCTGTCAGATTGGTATATCCACTTAAAATTACTGATATAATAATTATAGAAAAAATATGCACTCTACTCACGGCACTTCTGAATAAAAGAGTTAAATCTTTGATAGATATCTTCGATCTCACTACTGTTAAAGGATGATTTAGCAAATTTTATCATCTCACACACATCTAATATGTGTTCCAATTCATCGATAAGTAATTGATCTACCTTATTATCTATTAAAGCTCTCTTCAATTGTTCCCTCGTCAATCCTCTAATATTTATACCAAACTTTATATATAATAACTCCGCTAAGGCGGTATATACTTCATCAGAAAACTCCACAACCTTTAATTTCTTATAATTTCGATTCAAATTTTCAACTGATTTCCTCAAACGTCTCTTGCTCTTTGCAACCTCAGAGTCAAAACCCCAATATATAAGTAGCGTCCTTATGACACCTTTCACTACAAACATCATATAAATCCCAGGAAATATGAATGACAATAACAAAAACAGCTCAAAATTTAGTCCATTAAACCCTCGTTTTATACTACTTACAAATCTGATTGAGGCCGGTCTATCAAACCTGTCTACAGCATCTATCTTTTTAACGACACTACCAGAACTTTCCGACTCGGTTGCTTCAATAAATAGACCTGATAAAGCTACCCTTTCATAACTCTCTGTATCTGGTTTAAAAAATAAGATCTCTATAACAGGTAATTGAATCTTCCCAATCCTTTTTGCAAAGATTAAATATTCAAAACTCTTTTTACCCTTATAAACTCTATTATCTGTCTGAATCTCAGTATTAACCACAGGGTCATAAAATCTTAGCTCAGGATTATCCTTTAGTTTGGGGATTGTAAATGCATTTATATTACCAATCCCTTCAACAACTATTTTCAATACAAAAGGCTTATCCATGGGTTGTCTTTGAGGTGAAAGTTCATAATATACCCTGTAATTACCAACATTATAAGAAGGAAAATCGACAGGCATATCCTGTTTAGGAAGAGGCCTGACATCAATCTTAATGCCCTGGGTCTGTCTTACTATCCTTCTTTGTGAAAAACCAGATACTACATTTAATACAATCGATGAAGGTTCTATTTCATAAATCCCCTCTTTATTTGGGAAGATTGCCTTTCTTTTTAGAAGATAAACATTATAGGTCCGGTTTCCTATGCGCTTTTGTTCAGATGTAAATCTCTGTGGGCTATAAATATCCTCTACCCAAAAATTTTCAAATTTTGGTAGTGTGATCTGCTCAATATCATATATTTGAACCGCTGTGTATAAATATACTGAGAAGACGATCTCCTCACCAACATAGACTGACGTCTTATCAACAACCGCATGCAAAACTATGTCATCATCGCTTATCTTTTTCTCAAAGGGAAGCTCATCAATATCAAAAGGTGATTGGAAAAAGTTCCTGATAGAATGTTGCCTCGGTGCCTGTGACGTAGATTTAGATGCTGGTAAAACACTTACTTTCAATGCTGTTGTCCGATATTCCTTCCCCTTTACTACCACTACAGCTGGCTTTATTTCAATAATACCTGTCCTATTAGGCAATAACTGAATATCATATCTCTTGACTTTAGAAAAAGCCTGACCACCGCCAATCACTATACTTACACTTGAAGATTGACTTTGTGAAAGCTTTTTAAAACCTTGAAAATCTGGGAACTTTATCTGCGAAGGCTCAACATCAAACCCACATGTTATACTTAATGTATATATTAGGGTATCATTGAGCCCTATCTCATCAGAATTTACAGTTGCCTCTACTGTAACCTCATTTGCAAATCCCGACACACCTATAATAAATAACATTAATATGTTACCAATCTTTCTCCACATTTATATTATCAAATTCCTTTATAAGAAATTTATTAAACGGCTGTTCTGTCTCCTTGTCTTTCAAAGAATTTAATAATTGTTCTGCCTTAGCTAGGTCCCTCTTTTCATCTTGTGTCTGATTCCCCTCCTCATCTCTTCTTTCGTCACTTCTTGCCCGTTCATCTTTTTTCTCCTCTTCCTCATTTTTCTTCTGATCTTCTTGGTTCTCACTTTTCTGTTCGTTCTTTTGCTCTTTGAGCATTCGCAATACCATCTCTAAGTTATGTTTAGGATCTAAAAATTCTTTATCGGCTTGTATAGATTTTATATACGATTCGATTGCCTCATCGTACTTCTGTTGTTCAAGAAAAAGGTTCCCCATGTTATAAAAAATTTTGGACTTTAACTTATTATCTGCTCCAACTAACGCCTTCTTCAATTCTTCATTAGCCTCATTATACCTTTTTTCTTTAATTAGAGCAGCCGCCTTATTAAAATAAAGTAACGGTTCATGACCTAATCTCTTTTTAGCATTATCATAACTATCTATAGCCTCTTTATATTTTCCCTTCTGATAAAACTCATTACCTTTTTTGTTATCAGGATTCTCTCTCATAAATGGTGAAAATCCACTTATAGCAATCACCACTATAAACCAATAAATCAAATTCAAATGAGATCTCATACCTTTAGTAAAAGGGAGAATAATAAAGGCATACAGAAGTATTCCCAATGATAAGAAAGCAAACACGTAGTATCGGTCTAGATACTCATAAACCTCCTTAGTAGTAATCTCACCCTTTTTCAAATTACGCAACTCCTCAATAATTAGAGGCATTCCCATCTCTTTATTACTCCCCTGAATATACATCCCTCCGGTATTAGATGTAATCTTTCTTAAGACTCCCTCATTCAATCTACTAATCACCACCTGTCCACTTTTATCTTTTTTATACCCTTTCCCGGACTCACCACTTTCGGGTATTGGCTCACCTGTAAGAGTTGCAATACCAATTGCAAAAACCTTTATCTGTAGTGATTTAAACTCTTCTACAAGCGAGTCATAATTGCCTTCATGGTCCTCTCCATCTGTCAACATTAAAAGCACCCTTGCCCCTCCACTCTCTTGATTATTAATAAAGACATCCCTTGCAAGTTGAAAGGCGGATCTAAAATTAGTCCCCTGAACAGGAACTGAATCAACCCCAACATTCCTAAGAAATAGCCTTGCTGCATCATAGTCCGTTGTGAGAGGAACCTGCATGAATGATTGACCGGCAAAGAGTATTACCCCTACTCTATCTCCCTTAAGCGAGGAGATGAGATTCATAAGCTCTAGCTTAGCCCTCTCTAACCTACTCGGCAAGATATCCTGGGCAAGCATTGACCTTGAGACATCAAGCGCAATAATTATATCAATCCCCTTTTTCTTTACATCCACCAGCCTTTTCCCATATTGAGGTGACATAACCCCTACAGACATAACAACTAATGCACCAGAACATAAAATAACATAAATCAACACCCTTTTTAAGCTGTAATTCCTTGTTATACGATAGATAATACTTTCAGAAAATATTTTTAAGATTCTGCTTCTATAAGTATAAAACGACCTTAAAAGATGTATAAATATGATCAACGAGAGTAATAACAATAATACATATTCGAATTTATAAAATCTAAACATATCAGAAACTATATAACAGATTAAATATATTTTTTAATCCCCGTCAACATAATAAAACACCGAAGAACCACACGGTAGCATCTCGCACTTTCAGAGTGATATGACTAGAACCAGAGAGGATGTATAAACAAAATATTCTATACTAGTTCAAAAGATACACTGGAAAAATTACACTTTATAATTAAGCACCAAGAGAGTCAATATCCTTTTCAACCTGCCAAAGAAATATGGCACAATTTGTATATGATTCTCCTCTGAGGTATACCAAGTAATTGGTGCCTTTTGATTCATCCATAAATAAAATTCCAAAAGTTAGGATGATCAATGCGGTATGCTTATATCATTCCTTAACTATTTAAAAAACCTTGAATCATTTTTTCTGACTCGCTAACCTTAGTATAAAACTCTCTATAGTCATGAAAAATCCCTTACCTCTATCGCCCTATAATGACCTATTAAACCCTCTATCTTGGCTAATCTTATAGTAGCATCCTTAAGAGAGTCAAAGCCAACCTTGTCTACCCTCAATTGAGTAGTGATCTTTACAAAGTCGAAGACTGAAAGACCTCCCCGATATCTTGCTGCCCCATTTGTAGGGAGTGTATGATTTATACCAGCAGTGTAATCTCCAAATACCTCTGTTGAATACCTGCCTACAAACAACGAGCCATAGTTGTACAATCTATTTATAATCCCTTTACCATCTTTAACCACAAGTTCAAGATGTTCAGGTGCATAACTATTAGATATCCTAACACATTCACTCATATCCTTACACAACACGATACAACCATTCTTTTCAAGGCTCTTTGAGATAAGCTTCCTATTTGGATTATTCTCAATCTGTTTTTTAAGAGCCGACATTACTCGAAATGCAAGCTTCTTCGATGTGGTAAGCAAAATCGCTGAAGCATCTAAATCGTGCTCTGACTGAGCGATCATGTCAGCAGCCAAATAGTCAGGATTGGCTGATTCATCTGCAATAATTAAAACCTCAGAGGGCCCTGCAACCATATCAATTCCAACCCTGCCAAACACCTCTTTTTTAGCTAAGGCTACATACTTATTTCCCGGTCCAACTATTTTACTTACAGGTTTTACACTCTCAGTTCCAAAAGACATAGCCGCTATTGCTTGAACACCACCAATCCTATAAACCTCCCTAATACCCAAAAGTCCTGCTGCTTGTAAAATCAAGGGGTGGATATCACCATCAAATCGAGGAGGTGAAAATACTGCCAATTCCTTCACCCCTGCAACATAGGCAGGCACTGCACACATAAATAAAGTAGAAATGAGAGGAAAATTTCCTGAAGGCACATATATACCTACTCTATCGATAGGTATGATTTTTTGAGAACAAAATACTCCATTTGATATAACCTCTGTAAAATTTTTTAAATAACTCATTTGAGCCTTTGAAAATCTCTCAATATTGGCTATAGCCAACCTAAATGTTTTTTCCAAATCACCATCTATCTTCCTGACTGAACTTTTTATATAACTCTCAGGGACTCTTAGTAACCTTCTATTTAGTCTAACTCCATCAAAACGCTGAGTAAATTTGATAACACCCTTATCCCCATTCCTCTCCACATCTGCTATAATCTTTTTTACAATCTTAATATCGCTTTCACTGAATATAAAATACTTTTTACTCGAGAATTCATTACTATTTAATACTCTCACTTGAATCTCCTCCTCCTAAGTTCCGAAAAAACCTCGTCAAGTCCTATTCCCTCTTTTGCCATAAAAACAGCTAAAAAATACAAGACATCAGCACATTCCCAAATCTTATCTTTTCTATCAACTGCTCTAACGACCTCAAGTGCCTCTTCAACTATCTTTTCTCTTAACTTTTCTTCCGTCAATGACGCAGTATATGAATTAGGGTCACCACCCTTGATCCTTTCTTCTATTATTTCATACAGTTCATAGATGTCATAAATCCTATCTCCAAAACAAGAATAGCTCCCTGTATGACATGCACAACCCTTTTGATAGACCGTAGAAAGTATCGAGTCTCTATCACAATCTGCCCTTATTCTAATTACATTTTGTATATTCCCTGATTCTTCACCCTTGGTCCACACCCTCCCCTTTGATCTCGAGAAATAACTCATTAATTTCGTCCTAAAAGTCTTTCTAATAGAAGCCTCATTCGAATATGCCAACATCAAGACCCTACCTGTATAATCCTGAGTAATAGTCGGTATAAGCCCATCCTTGAATTTAATAGAGCTAATAAAGGCATCCTCTAAGCTGATCTTCTTAGTATATAAAGACATCCCCAATTGAACATCAACATCGATTTCAGACATAGCTCTTATCTCTTCAAGAGAAGAAATACCTCCAGCTACAACGAGTCTATTATTTGTTAGCGAACGCAATCTCTTAACAATATCAATATCTATACCCTCCATGGTGCCTTCTTTATCTATATGCGTATACAAGATTTCTGAACAAAATGGCGCAACTTTTGTAGCAACATCATACAAATTTAACCCTGTATTATGAACCCATCCCTGGGTATGAACCTTCTCTCCTAATGAATCTATGGCAATTATAATTCTATTTTTTCCGATTACTTTTATAGCCTCTTCTAAGAAGTTGAAATCTATCTTATTGTTTTCAAAAACACGGGAGGAGAATATAACCTTTTTAGCACCATAGGATAACAACTCTTTGGCTCTATTAATATCCCTTATACCACCCCCAACCCTACATTCACACACCTTACATACATCTCTAATTATACCACTATTATCACCTCTCATTAGTGCTGCATCAAGATCTATAACTGCTACCTCTGTTGAAAAATCAAAATCCTTTGCAAGTGATACAGCATCATCAATTTCTAACACCTTCTCTCTCCCCCTCCTAAGCTGAACCACTTTCTTCTCCATAAGGTCAATTGAAGATATCACCATATTACTACCTCACAACCTAACGTTTATTCCTCTATCTTTAAGATATCTTTTTATCTCCTTTATACCAAACTCCTTTCTATGAATTATTGATGCCATTAGGGCTGCATCCGCATTGCCCAAAGAGAAAGCCTCATAGATCTGGTAAAGCTCACCTGCCCCACCTGATGCAATTACTGGAATACTTACACAGTCTGTAACAGCTCTCAGCAACTCTATATCATAACCTAATTTCGTACCATCTCTATCTATTGAATTAAGTAATATCTCCCCTGCGCCAAGGGACTCAGCCAATTTGACCCATTGTAGAACTTTCATTCCAGAATTCACACGTCCACCGAGCTTGTAGGCAAAATACTCATTATCTTCTTTTTTCGCATCCACAGATAACACTATACACTGAGAACCAAATATGCGAGCACCCTCTCTTATAAGCTCTGGATTCATAAGCGCAGCAGTACAAAAT
Source organism: Deltaproteobacteria bacterium (assembly GCA_026416535.1). GTDB lineage: Bacteria > Myxococcota > SpSt-1050 > SpSt-1050 > SpSt-1050 > SpSt-1050. The sequence continues at coordinate 4,002 of JAOAFA010000088.1, read as the reverse complement.
GAGACTTTATCGGCACCGGATAATAGGGCATTCCTTATATCTTCGACAGTCCTTATACCACCCCCAACTGATATCGGTATGAAAACAACTTGGGAAACTTTATTAACCATATCTAACATGAGACTCTTACTCCTATATGAAGCACCGATATCTAAAAACACGAGTTCGTCAGCACCTTCATCATTATAAAACTTTGCCAACTCTACTGGATCTCCAACATCCACTAGATTCTTAAAATGAATACCCTTAACAACTCTACCCTCGAATACATCTAAGCAAGGTATAATCCTCTTTGTCAACATAACTCTATCCACTTTTTTAGAAAGTTTAAACCAGCAAACGAGGACTTCTCGGGATGAAACTGAACAGCCACTATATTATCCTTTATTATCCCGGATATGTATTCTATATAATACTCTGTCTTGAATAATCCCACATCTTCTTCTGGGACAACATAATAGCTATGTATAAAATAATAAAAATCATCTTTAAGACTTTTGCTAAAAGCAGAATCACCACAAACCATTGCGAGATTCCATCCAATATGAGGCACCTTTTTCACATTAAATTTCTTTACATAGCCTCTTATGATAGATAAACCCTTCACTCCTGGCGATTCCTCTGAAAACTCAAACAATAATTGAAGGCCTAGACAAATACCTAAAAATGGTCTTTTCGAATCTATCCACTCTAATATAGAATTATAAAACCTACTTGATATAAGATTCTGAATTGCAATTCCAAATGAACCCACCCCAGGCAACACAATCCTATCAACATCCTTAAACTCAGAAGGGTCTTTAAGAACTTTTACAGGGTACCCTAAATATCTAATACTATTCAATACAGAGAAAAGATTCCCTGCCCCATAGTCTATAATACCTATCATAACAAACCCTTTACGGAAGGAACAAATCCCCTTTTTACAGGTAATGTAGCTATCTTGAGTGCTCTGCCAAAGGCCTTAAAGACGGACTCGGCCTTATGATGATCAGATCTACCATATAAATTTTTAATATGGATCCCACATTTAAATTCATTGGCAAAAGCCAAAAAGAAATCTTCAATCAATTCCAATTGTAACTCACCTATAAACTTATTCCTAAACTTCAAATCATAGTGGAGATGAGGTCTGTTTGAGATATCTATTGCAACTAACGACAAAGCCTCATCCATCGGAAATATAAAAAAACCTGACCTTAATATACTTTTTCTATCTTCTAATGCCTTAAAAAACGCCTGTCCTAATACGATTCCTGTATCTTCAACCGTGTGATGTTGATCCACCTCAATATCTCCTAATACTCTAAGACTTAAATCAAAGAACCCATGTAGAGAAAAAGATTCTAAGAGATGTTTAAAAAAGCCAATATCACACTTGACATCAGACTTCCCATTCCCATATAAATTTAACTTTACTTCTATATTAGTCTCTCTTGTAACCCTTCTAACCCTAATAATACTCATACTATCACCTTTCTAATATCATATTCAAGGATGTCAGTTGCACCCCACTTTTTTAATTTAGGTATGAGAGATGCCGCCTCCTCTCTTTTAACAGCTATCTTTATTGAATAACCCTCCTCCCCATAAAGAGGTGCAACGGTCGGAGACCTCATACAAGGAAGCCTCTTTACAATATACTCAAACTTGTCTTTGGGGACATTCATCTCAAGCATTACCCTCTGTTGCCCATTTAATACCGATTTAAAAATGAGCAAAAGTTCAGATATCTTATCCCACATGAATTTCTTTTTCATGCATGAACCCTAACTCTACCCCTAAAAATTCCATTTAAAATCCATATACCTAACAATATCATTCAAAACAAATAAACATAACAAATTTTTTTATTGAATTTTCTAAAGCAACGAATTACCAATACCTTGAACCATTAATAAATAAAGACCGATGGAGTCTTATATGCTTAGATATAAAATTTTCAAGGCTGGAGATATAAATGCATTCTTCGGGCTGCTGCTCGATAATCTGCTGAACCTCGTTGTTCTGGGCGGAATACTTATAGGTGGTTTTGGAATGCCCAGGGAGATTGTCATAGAAAAAATGATCCCAGGAACCGCGCTCGGTGTTATGTTTGGCGACCTGGTTTACTCATATATGGCATACAGACTTGCAAAGAGAACAGGAAGAGATGACATAACTGCTATGCCGCTCGGACTCGATACCCCATCTACAATTGGAATGGCTATAATGGTGATTGGACCTCTCTACCTCGAGACAAAAGACGCTATGTTAAGTTATAAGGTAGCTATGGCAGTCATGGTATTCATGGGAATAGTCAAGATAATCTTTTCTTTTTTAGGGGATTTTATCAAGAGAGTACTTCCGTCCGCGGCACTACTGGGTCCGATTGCAGGGATAGGGCTTGCCCTTCTGGGATTCTTCCCGATGACGAAGATATTTGCCAATCCTGTTGTCGGTCTCGTATCTATGGCTATCATCCTTTTTGCGTTTGTTGGGAGATATAATGGCCCATTTCAGATTCCTGCAGCACTTCTTGCGGTACTTCTGTCGAGCCTGATATACTACATAGGAGGGCTGACGAACCTCTTTCAGATTAAGGAGATATCACCATCATTTGAGTTCTCAATTCCCACTCCGTCGCTCGGATTTATAGAAGGAATTCCCCTTATGCTGAAATACATCTCCGTTGCAATACCATTCGGTCTTCTTACCATCGTCGGGGGAATAAATGTAACAGAAAGCGCAAGGCTTGCGGGTGATGACTACCGAACCAGGGACATACTGCTCACAGAGGCGATTGCCACTCTTATAGCAGGCGTCTTTGGCGGTGTAGCACAGAGCACACCATATATCGGACACCCCGCCTACAAATCAATGGGTGCATCCGCGGGATATACAATTTTGACTGCATTAACAATTGGCATAGGGTCAGTTCTAGGAATTACAGGGCTTCTGGTAGATTTAATCCCTGAGGCAGCAGTGACTCCTATTCTGCTCTTCATAGGTATTGAAATCATCAAACAAGCATTTACCGAAACCCCAAGACAACACATTGAGGCTACTATATTTTCATTTCTGCCAATTATAGGATATCTGGGACTCCTGAATTATAATTCCATTATCGGTTCTCTTGCAAACACTAATATCCCAGACAACATTAAAACAGAGCACAACATTCTTAAGATTATTGGAAACGGATTTATACTAACTTCACTTCTATGGGGCGCTTTAATGACCTATATTATTGAAAGAAAATTAAAGGATTTTGTCGTAACTCTGATTTTTATTATGCTGTTTACACTTTGCGGACTTATTCATTCCCCACTCTCAGATGGTTCAATGTTTTTACCATGGGACTCCGTATCAACAGGTAACACTCACTGGACAATAACATTGGGTTATTTATTATTTCTGATCATAGGAGTATTCCTTATCAAATATAACAAACAGACAGAATTTCTTGAAGAAACAGGGAAACAAACTAAGTAAACCAAGGACAACAAATGATAATTATTTTAATACCATCCATCATTTGATGTAATAGTAAGATACCATTTGTTGCACTGATTTGTTCCGCCACCTATATATCTTATCTCAACATACACATCGAATGTATCATCGCAGTTACCTGGCCAACATTGAACATCATCTTTCGTAACCAGTATTGCTTCATCCTCACCAGGACCTCTTGGGAAGCTCTTACCTGTTGTACCACATGCCCAATATACTACAAGTTCATAGTCCTGAGGCGCATCCGGCACATCAAGTGAAATAAGTGCAGCAAGTTTATCTGCAAAAAAACCACTGTCGCATTCCTTAACCTTAAACCTAAACCACTTTGAACCATTCCCTTCAAAAGGCCCGAGACTGGGTGTTCCATCATCTCCGCAGAGTTCACCTGCATTTACAAAAGTGGCACAGGCGTTGGCATAAATGTTGTGATTTATCTCGCAACCATCATTTCCATTTGAATATCAGTTGGCGGTATTGGGATTGCAATCGTTTCTAATACAATTC
>JAOAFA010000048.1 GCA_026416535.1 Deltaproteobacteria bacterium | reverse complement strand
TAATTGTGGGGAGAGCTGGAAGAGGTGCGGAAATAAAGCATGGTGTAATAAAGGTCAGTGTGTTTGTGAGTGGAATTTCGGGAATTGCAATGGTAATTGGAATGATGGGTGCGAAATAGATTTAAATACTACAAATGTGCACTGTGGAAAATGTTGGAATGATTGTGGTCCACAAGCCTATTGTCAAGACGCACAGTGCAAGTGCACTGATTGTTATGCTGATTGTGATTCTTATGCAGGTTGTGAAACAGAAATATGTTATAATAACGCAAGATGTGGTTCATGCACGAATGTATGTAAGTCTGATGAATATTGTAATTATAAGAGGTGTGTGAAGTGAAAAATTGAAAATTAGTTTTATTGACATTCCTATTATAAAAAGTAATATCATTCCGTTTTTTATAAGCAAAGGGCAGGTATGAATATTAAAGAATATATGAATATAATAGTCCCGACAGTAATATTCTTTTTAACTTTTGTTTCCTTATTCATAATTAGATACCTTATTCTCCAATATCTCAAGAAGCTTAGCAAAAAAACTGAGACAAAGGCCGATGACATAGTTCTTGATTCGATCAAGACACCCTCCTTTTATTGGTTAATTGCTATATCTATCTACGTCACCATTTCTTTTGCCAATATCCCTCAGGAGCTTAATCAAATATCTATATATTTGACCAAAGCTGTGTATATAATAATTATAATTTCTATTACCCTTGCAATTGCAAACATGTCGGGGCGGCTATTAAAAGACTATGTCCAAAGTTCCAATCTTAGTCTTCCTACTACAGGTCTGGCATATACTATTATAAAAGGCGTTATCATACTTCTTGGTTTTCTAATAGTATTAAATTACCTAGGCATTTCTATTACTCCATTAATTACCGCATTGGGTGTTGGTGGACTCGCAGTAGCTCTTGCTCTTCAGGATACACTTTCTAACCTGTTTGCAGGTATTCATATCATGGTTGAAAAATCCGTAAGGGTAGGAGATTTTATAAGACTGGAGAATGGGTTGGAGGGTTATGTTGAAGACATCAGTTGGAGAACCACAAGAATTAAAACACTGGCAAATAATATTATTGTAATCCCAAATAATAAGCTCTCCCAAAGTATAATTACCAACTATTATTTGCCGGAAAAAAGTATGGCGATACTTATTACAGTTGGTGTTAGCTATAATAGTGATATTGAGAAGGTTGAAAGAATTTTATTAGAGGTGGGAAGAGAAGTGACTAAAAATTTTGATTTTATGAATAAAAATTTTGAGCCATTAGTTAGGCTTAATCCGGGATTTACACATAGTTCACTCGAGTTTACCTTAATAATTTCTGTAAGTGAAGTGACATACCAATTTGTTGCCATGCATGAAGCTCGCAAGCTTATCATCAAAAAATTCAGAGAAAATGGTATAGAAATTCCATATCAGCAGACAGTTGTTCACCTAAAGACAAACTAAACCAAAAAGCATGAAGCGAAAAGTGACTTAATTGCTGGTGATAGTTTGTAGCCGTTCTCTTTTGTTAGTTAGGCACTTTCCCTTAAGGGGGACACTTGGGGGCTGGCTACCTGCTTAGATAAACTTAAACACAAGATATGAATTTATCTGTCTAATATATTACAAGGATTAAGTTTATGAATTTAAATTATTATAAACAGTGATGGTTTTATCTATTCAACAAGAAGATTAAAAATTATTTCTGTCTTTTTTGGTTCACATATAGAAGGTGTACATACTACAAAGGAGAGCTCTCCTTTAAACTGGATATTTCCACTTGTCTTAGGGGTGAATTTACCTACAAAAGTAGGCCTCTTAATATTTTTGTTTAAAAGGTCTTCTTTTGTATATAGCTCCTTTTCAAATTCGATGTGAGGTTGATTCTCTCTGTCAAATCTGAGTTTTATTGGAGCCTCTTCTTCCATTTTGTAACCATCTGTTGGGATTATTTCAACCCTAAATTCTGCTACTTCATTTATTTTGACTCTTTCAGGCAGCGATTTTTTTAATATGTAGTGATCTGGTGATGTTAGTTTTTCGGACGGTTTACAAGTTATAAGAGAAATAAGTATAAAGATGATATTTATGATAAGAAGCCTTCTCATTTTTTCACCTCACATAGTCTGTTAATCTCTTTAGCAGTATTATAACCATCTTTTATCGCATTCGTTATATTCGATGGTCTTTTGGCATCACCTATTACAAAATATTTTAAATCATCTCTCTCCTTAAGAATGCTCTCGAGTTTGTTATTGGGCTTTGCCCCCATTGCTAGGACAACCGTCTGAGCAGGGAAAAACTCTTCCTTACCTTCAATTTCAGCGTAAACACCATCTTTATCAATTTTTACTACCTTTGCTCTTGGAATAAGCTTGACCCCAAGTCTTTTTAGTGATGAAATAACTATCCACCTTGTTGATCTACCTATATCTCTTCCAAATTTTTCGTCCATATCAAGAACAGTAATTCTGCGGGTCGTCTGTGTTGCCAATCTTTTAATCTCTTCTAATGGCAATGCATCGTATTCTATCAAAAATTTTGTCATGTCAGCAGGCAGGGTATCACTAGAAGCAATAAAGAGGGCTGTGTCAAGCCCTACTCCATTACCACCCACAATCACAACTTCGTTCCCATAAGGTCTTCTCTTAGTTAGGACAAATCGAGCTAAAACAGAATTTTCGTTTATTGCATAAGGTATATCAGGTATATATTGAACCGAACCTGTTGCTAAGACGATGAAGTCATAATGATTTTTATCTAATTCATCCAAATCAAATCTTTTGTTCAGAATTAAGTTAATCGCATATTTATCAATCATGTGTTGATAATATCTAACAAGTCTTTTATAATCCTCTTTTCCTGGTACTGAGCTTGCATCTACTAATTGTCCTCCAATGTAATTATTTTCTTCATAGACTGTGACAGTATGACCGGATTTAGCAAGATTAACTGCGCATTCAAGACCTGCAACTCCTGCGCCGATTACAGCTATATTTTTTGGCTCTATCTCACTAATCTTCTCTTTACTACCTTCGTAACCAACATTGGGATTTACAGTACAACCGACGGGTAATCCATTAAAAACATTGTCCAGACATTCTTGATTGCATGCTATGCAAGGTCGTATTTCACCATACCTTTTGTGATAAACCTTAATTGGCATCTCTGGATCCGTTATTAATTGCCTCCCAAAATTTATTATATCAGCGTACCCATGTGCGATGAGACTTTCGGCATCATCTATTTCATTTATTCTATTGGATAGAAAGACTGGTATCTTTACATTATCCTTTATCATCTTAGACAAAAATTTAAAACCAGCTGGAGGTAGATGACCCGTTATTTGAGGAACAGATGATTCATGCCACCCACCAGTAACATTTATAGCATCAACCCCGCATTGTTCGTAAAGTTTTGCAATCTCAATCATTTCATGAAAAGGGGGAGAGACGGGCATAAAGTCATAACCACTCATTCGTATTATCAATGGGAAATCATTACCAACTGCTTGTCTTGTATTTTCTATCACCATTTTTGCAAATCTAAATCTATTTTCTAATGAACCACCAAATCTATCAGTTCTCTTATTAGTTAAAGGTGAGAGAAACTGGCAAATTAGATAGCCAGCCGATGCTATGATCTCCACCCCGTCATATCCTGCTATCTTAGCTCTTCTCGCGGCCTCTGCATATGCCTTCACAATTGCATCAATATCTTTTTCAGTCATCTCTTCGGGTGTTATTCCAGTCAATCTGGATGGGATAGGGGAGGGTGCAAGCACCCTCTTACCGTAGAGAAAAGAATGGGAATATCTACCTGCATGATAGAGTTGGGCAAATATCTTTGTTTCGGTTTTGTGTATTTGCTCGCACAATTCCTTGTGGCTCTGTATTTTTGAATCTTCCTCTAAGCTTATCATCAATGGACCAGCCCCTGTGTCATCTATGGCACAACCCCCAATGATAATAAGACCTACCTTGTTTCTTTCTCTTATACACATCTGA
>JAOAFA010000015.1 GCA_026416535.1 Deltaproteobacteria bacterium | reverse complement strand
GCCCTGCAATCCCTTCTGTCAAACTGAAATCCCTTGATAGCAGGTGCAACCTTTTCGAGGACCTTCCCGATGTTTGTTGTTCTGGTTGCTGTCTCTGACCTCTCTTTTAGTTTTCTCCTCATCTCTTTTATTGCACTCTTTCTCTCTTCCAACTCATTCTCTTTCTCCTTTATAAGTTTCTTTACCTCATCAGGGATTGGTCCGTCTGCATAAAACATAATAGCTTGACTAAGTGGAAACTCGTCTCCATCGGGACATGCTGCATAAATGTTCTTGTCTGACTTTAAAGTGTTTATTAAATCCTTTTTCATTATCTCACCTCCTTTATTGTTTTTAGCGCTTTGTAAACATACAAAATCTTTTTATAGTACTTTTTTTGATTCATTGCCTTCAACTCTTTTTCATCATTAAAATACCTGATAATGAGTGCAGTTGCAAATGTCTCAGCCCAATCTTCAGACGGATGCTTTGCCGCATACCTCGAAACGAATCTTTCATCTAATCTTTTGGGTAAGTTTTTATGCACCCCTTTTTCGTCATAGAAAGCATCTACATCTCCAAATAGCCTAATAAATTGCGGATCTCTTGCCACAAAGGATTCAAAATAATGCCCAATCTCATGAAAGACCAGATATTGCCAGAATCTCCCAAATACGGGATTAAATCCTTCCCATCCTGCCTCATTGAAATTTATATATGCAATATTTCTATCCTCGTCAAAATAACTCTCCGTTTTTCCAGAAGAAATAAGTCTAATCTTTATTTCTTGCTTAAAATATTTTGGAGAAATGCCTGCAATATTGCACACAAAATGTATTATCCTGTCCAACTCGGGTCTAAGAATATGTCTTAAATTTGACATCCTAAAAACAACTCCGAAATATCTCTGATTTTAAAACCTAAAAACCACACTTTTTACTGTTGTTTTCGTTGCAACTCTTCTCTCTCTCCTTCTTAATCTCTTCAATAAAAATTTCTGTATTTATATTCTCACCACAAAATAATCTCTGGGCAACTCTTAACCATACATTTCTGAGGTCACCACCGGTAAACTCCTCTCTGCAAATCAGATTAATATTAAAATGGATTTTATATTTCTCAGGGACAAAATAATTAAAAAGCCTTATCCTTGTCTCAAAATCAGGTGTATCAAATCTGATAAAAAAATGGATTCTTCTGTTTATTGCTTTGTCTCTTATGCTCTCAAAGTTTGTGGACATTATGAGGATTCCGTCAAAGTTTTCTATCTCTTTCAAAAGGACATTTATATGTGAAAATTCCCAGCTGTGATTAAGATTTTCTCTGTTCATAATCAACGAATCACACTCATCAATAAAAAGAATTGCATTTTCCTTCTTTGCCAGATGGAAGTATTCTGCAATCTTCTTTTCGGTCATTCCGACAAGTGGGTTCATCAGTTTATTGAGGTGCAGCTCAAGAAGAGGCAGTCCGAGTTCTCCGGATATTGCCCTTGCCGTAAGGGTCTTACCAGTCCCCGGCAGTCCATAAAACATAATCTTGACTCCCTTCCCATAAGTCTGTCTTCCCATGAGAATATCATTATAAAATTTATCTTTTTCTCTTATTAGCCTGACTAATTTGAAAATCTCAGATTCAGAGGAAGGATTCAGGATTACATCAGAGAGTCTCTCTGTACAGACGACTGCGTCATCAGTGATGTCAGATTCAAAGATATCAGCTTCATTAAATTTGGCATTTCCGTTAAGGATATCTCTGACTCTTTTGGCTGACTCAAATATATCCCTGTCTTCAAGTATTGACCTTTCATCAACAAGCATATTCTCAACAGCATTCCTGACTGTCAGTTCTATATGTTCTATCGAAAATGAGTCAAAAGTTTCTGCAAAGTCATCATAAGATGCTCCATTATAATATTTCTGGGGTATTGTCTCTATCCATAGCCTCTTTCTTATCTCTTTGTCAGGGCGTCTGAATTCCATACAAAAATATGAGTTTTTTATTTTGTCCAGTCCGAGTATGTCAGAATTTAGTCTCTTCTCTGAGGAGATTATCAAAAGGTTCTTTCTTGTATCAGGAGAGTTAGAGAGGATATTATTCACCATTCTGAGTTCACTTTCACTTCTTACCCTGAGATGCGATATAAACTCTCCGTAACAGGACATTCTGATGAAGTTTGCAATATGCGGATTTATGTCTGACTCCTCAAAATCAATTAATTCTTCAAACGTTTCACAGAATGACTTTCCACAGTACTCAATAATATCTTTGTTCAAAGAACGCGCGATGGCCTTTATTGTCAGTTCTATCTCTCTCTGAGGCCTCCCGTAAAACAGTAATACAGGGTATCTGATATCTACCTTTCCATCTTTTATGAGGTTGTCTATCTTGTTTATAAGGCTCATGACATCACTTAATGGTATGGAGGTATCTGGATGTATGTATTTATCAAGAAAAGTATAGAGATTTTCAGTAAGTGGCTCTTTTATCTTTCCATGCCGGATAATCTTAATGTTTTTATCCATATTGTGATATCTGATTAAAGAAAGGTATTTGATTAACGGTTCACTAAATTTCACAGTGGCATTAATATTCATTGAAGAGATGTATCCTTTATCTGCCTCTACCTTAATTATTTCCTTTTTAATTAATTTTGAACCTTCATTAAAGAGAGAATTTTTTATCTCTTCAGTATCATTGATAAATGTATTAATTATCTCTTCTGCTTTAATTTTTTCATATTCATCAAGATCAAAATCCTCCTCATCTTCTGCAGATGAGATAAATCTGTCATCTTCCTCATATCCACACAGTAGATACATAAAAGTCTTGAACTCTCCGCGGGAAAGGCCCCATTTTAATATTGTATTTAGGATTGGTGAATCTTCACCAAAGTATCTTCTCTCCAAAAGATTTGAAATACACTTTTCATACCGCAGCAGGCGTTTTTCAAACTTCACTGATAATTTGATATTATTCCTCTTAATATTTCTCAAAAACCTGAGATATCTCTTAAAAAATTCAAACATTTGGAGGTCATTTTCAGGAATCTGAATAACCGCCTTTTTTTCTTGTTTTGATATCTTTTTCATAGTACACCTCCTTCAAAGATTAATCAGGGCAGAGGAGAAAATCACCCCCGCACAGTTAAAATATACCACCCGCAGATGCAAAAATTATGTCCGTTTTTTCTTTTTTTGACACAAATCTATAGAAATTTATGGGTTTCGTAAAAAGAGAAAGAAAAGGAATATATCAGAAATCTCAGATATTTGTATATGTTATGTTTAGGTTATTTGGTGATAAGGCTGGAAGAATTTATACAAAGGAGCTAAAATCAGAATTTAATATCAAAGACCATACAATAAAGGGGTATTATCAGGACCTCAAAAATTTTATCAGTTATAAATCAAATGAGAGATTTATTCTTAAGCGGGCAAGGGATGAAGATAATAATGAGTACTGGTTCATAGAAAAGAAGAATAAGAGAAGTACTCTGGATGAAATAATACCTGACAATGATGCAATATATGGAGAGAATCAGAGAGCGATTGACAACATAGAGAATATCCTGAGGCTTTATTTTTATAAGAGGTTTTTTGAAAATTTCAGGATAAAGAGTATTAGAACAGATGTAGATAAGGAATACGAAAATTTCATAAATTCGCTGAAGTATAAAAAAGAGGTAGAAAATTTTATTAGAAACATTGATAAGATATTTTACTTTTTCTGGTACGCCCCGAAGACAGAGAGGTACAATGAGAATATCTTACAGAACATTGTGAAAGGCATTCTTTTCAAAAAAATATTATCTATCAAATACTGTGGTTTAGAATATAATAAACCTTGTGAAACAATGGTAAAACCTCTGAGCATTATCTATTATGGTGGTCTTTTGTATCTTTGGGGGCTGGGAGCCACAAGAAGGCATAGGGGAATCAGGACATTTGGAACAGACAGGTTGGATAATGTCTTTTTTTACCTTGCGAAATGCACCTTTGCTGTCTCTGGTGGAATGGGATCTGCACTCCCAAAGGCTGGACCAACCCAAAAGACAATACCTACAATCGTAAGAAGTCCACCTGTCCCAAGTAGGATTAAATCCCCAGTTGGACCGAACATAAAAGAATCAAATGCCAAATCTATCGCTCCAAAAGGGATAAAAAGTGCTATGCCAAACGCAAAACTAAGTGTCCCTATCATAAAGCTGGCCATACTTCCTGGGTATACCTTATATGCGAGTTCGCCTCCGGATACCGTAAGGTCTAACTTTTTCGCTACTGTAAGATTATCTCCGATCCTCAGACTATATACACCTGGTTCGAGCTTAAGCTTACATGGGGTTTCACACAACCTTTGCACATGCTGACCATAAGAGCTTGAAGTTCCAGAGTAAGTCCCAACTCCACCACCTGTGGAGACTGTCCCTACTGTTGCACCTATTGATTGGCTCTCTGAGAGTATAGAGAATATAGGAATCTTGTCTGATGGTGAGTCACCTACCAAGTAGAGTGTGGTAGGTTTACCAACATCCTTTCTTACTGTTATACCTCCACTGTCTTCTACTTGAATCTGTGCGTAAGTGTTCAAAGAATAAAATACTATAAGCGAAAAAACAAAAGTGTAGGTTTGTTTCATACACGACCCTCCTTAAAAGTCTGTGTGATGTTATTAAAAAGCAAGGCTAACAAAATGGTAAGAAAAATGCAAGAAAAATGGGGAACAAAATGGGCATTTTATGAGCATTTTGCTTTACCTGGGAGAAAAGAGGATATAAAACCTATTCCTGCAAAACCTCATTGCTTGTAACTAAATTTTTCATGGCAGGGCTAGGATTAGAACCGAACTCAATAAGCTTTAAAGTAGTAGTTAATTCTTGGTATTGTAGAAAATCAATTTGCAAAGCGTATTTTCTATTTATTCGGTTGTTATTAAAAATATTTTGTTCTCCAGGATTATGTTTGTTGGCACAATAGAAATAGGAATCTCCATACGCGTGTCTTATTAAGTAAGAAACTAGATGAGCTAGTTTGAGTAATGGGGGGTAAAGTAAATGTAGGAATTCTTGTCTTTGCTCATTTCAATTACAGTATTACAATCAGAGTCGTTGGAGACTCTTATCGCCCTAAAATAGCTTCTATCAGGTTGAGGATGAGGAACCACCTTTATTTTTGCTAAAAACATCTTGTTACTAGCCCCGACTATAGATTCCTCACTATTAAAATCTACTAATCCAGACATTCTATTCTTATCAACTACCTTGATGTGGTATTTTACCCACCATCTCTGTACATTATAAACCTCTCCACTCAATGTCCCAGAGACAAAAACGGTCATGCCGGGCTTTGAATCTCTATCCTGATCATATACATATCTTAGATCTTCGTAGCTCGGTAGTGGTGTATTCCAGGGGTCAGGAAGCCTTGCCCCTCGCACATCAAGGACAATGTCGGTGTCAAATGAGACATTGGTTCGCATCTCAGGAAGGGCTTCAGTATTGTTTACTAAGATCGGTATTGCATCGCTGTAAGAATCTGGAACAACAATATATGCCAGATCCTCAAAATCTGAATCATCCTCCTTAAAGTTTTGTAACCTTATCGAGCAAAGTTTTAGATAAATGCTGATACCCCCTTTCGAATTTTGGATTATCTTGGCAAGACCATAAGTAATAGATACAGAATCTTGTTGAGAAACTAGAGGCAGTCCTGTGGTTCTAACTGCGTAATTTAAATTCCATCCCCATATACCTGTGTATGCATAAGAATCTTTTTCAAAATCAACATTGTTTCCCCAGTCAACTCCCCCCTCTCGTGGTATGCACTCTCCCATTACAGGATTCTCTGATTTACAATTTTCATCTTCGTTAATCCCCAATGGTAGTTTACACTCATAACCCCAACCAAAAAAATAACAGTCTTTATGACAGAAACATCTTCTTATACAGACATTTTTATTTCCACAAGACCACCCTCTCCCAAGCTTCCTACAGTCTAAATCCCTATTACATTTTTTTACACAGAATCCATTTGAAGCACATATATAATCGTTTGTTAGATTTTTTGTGCAATCACCATCTTGCTCACAAGCAATATCTTTTACAAGAATGCATCTCCTATCTTTTTCACCCTTTTTAAGACATCTCCCACAAGGTGAGCAAGAGTAAACACCTCCACTCTCATAAATTAATCCACAGTCTTTATCAGTTCTACAATCAATCGTACAAATTTTATCATCTGAGCAATATCTCCCCAATCCACAGTCCATATCTTTGGTACACACTGAATATTTTTCTTTTGATAATTCGGATTTCTTCCCATCGATGTACCCACACGAGAGAACTAGTATAACCAACAATAAGGTAGTCTTATTCTTAGAGTCTATCATTTGAGCCTTTAGGATGCAATAAATGCTTGTTAATCATCTTACTTATACTTACATTTCTTCCAAATGGAAGACTCCTTTCATTATACAACAAGAAGGGTTAACTTGTCCTTAAAAAAGCAAGCTATTCATGATTTTATTTGGGGTAAATACTTAAGAACTGATTTGGTAATAGGTATTTGGCTTCACTTTTGCAAGGAGAAAATTCTTTGAGAGGTATTCCTAGGGTATCTTAGCAATTAAAATGTTTTTAAACTTGCAAAGGCCGTATGTTATTGATAGATAACACTTACAATGCGATGAGGAGGTGTTTTATGAAAAATCTTATTCTTTGTTCAGCGCTAATTGCTGTGACATTACTTGGTTCATTTGTATTTAGCTGCTCTGACGATGATGAGGCAAAACTTGACTGCAACAAGTTCTGTGAAAAAATGAAAGAATGTAAAACACAGGAGGAGCCAGAGGTAGAATCTTGCCAGACATTATGCAAAAACATAAATGAAAAGGGATATTTTGATGGGGATTATTTAAAAAGGTTGAATTCATGTATGAGTGAAAGTTGTGAAAAGATTAATGAGTGTGCTGACAAGGCTAAAAGTAAGTGTCCACCAGTAGATGATTCAAAATATTATGAGGCGTTGTGTGCCAAGATGATTGAATGCAAGAAGACAAGTGATACAAAGGAGAAATGCATAGAGACACAGAAAAAAGAGGGCAATGACTTCTCTTGTATGACTGAAAAGTACATATCCGACATGGCCTCCTGTTTCTCGAAGGTTTCCTGTGGCTCTTATTTAGATGATATGATGAATTGCACGCTTCTCCTCTTAAAGTGAGAAAACCCAATCTACAATCTCATTTACAGAATATTCCCCTTTTGAGTCATAAATAGATTTTAGGGAAAAAATACCATTAAATAAGTTCTCTTCTTTTACATAGCGCGGTGTTGCTAAGAGTGTTTTTCTATACTCCTCTTCCGTTATGCCCTGTTTTTGAGGAGAGATATCAAGACCTATGTTTTTGTAAAATTGGTATATACTTTCGTAGTCAAAGACTGCTTCATCTCTTTGGAGTTTTAATACCACAATTATATTTAGCGCAATCAACAGTCCATGAATGTAGTGTTTTTTAGTAATCTCTTCCAGACAATATGCCAAGAAGTGTTCACCACCCTCTTCAGGGCGAGAGTTCCCCCACTCTTCGCAGAGGATGACCTCCTCAACCTGACCCATGACTATCGAGCGAAGTCCTTCCGTACTTAGCTCTGATATATCCTTTTCTCTTGAGAGTAGGGTCTTAGCGATATTGTAAGCTGCATTATAATATGAGATGTCAAATCTATCACCAAATACCCTTCTTGAGATATTCCAATCCCCCAAAGCTGTCGTTATTGACAATACATCTGACACTCCTGCTTTATTTAATAGCCCTGGCCCTTTCCTGATAATTGAATAGTCTAAAATAAATTTATCAGGTTTGATGCCATCTATGTATCTAACTCTGCCATTAGTCCTAATAGCAATCTGCTTGCAAAGCCAAGCGTCTACAGATATAACAGAGGGGGTAATTATAAGAGGTCGGTTCCATTTAGTAGCTAAGTACTTGGCTGTATCACATGCTGTCCCACCACCGAACCCGTAAATAACATCCCCCTCTATATTATTAGACGCAAGTTTCATTAAATTTTCTTCGCTCATGTCATAGTTAAAAATTACATGCTTTGGATTTAAGCATTCTTGTATAATCGAGTAAGGCTCCTCCATTGTTACAAGGACATAATTACTCTCTTTCTTAAACTCCTCTATAAGGATATCCTCACCTTCAAGTATATTTTTTGCCATAGTTCCTCCAAAATGATACTAAGTGTCTCACATGTGTAATCTTCCGCCAAACACACTAATGGCCTCATCAATATTTTCTGCCTTGACAGGCACGTTCGAATCGCTGTTCTTCCCGTTTCCCCAATTCACCATACTCATTACTCCCCCAACACCAGACTGTTTTGTCAGATAAAACAGCACATGCACTGCGCCCCCCTGTGGCAAGTCGTGAAAGACTCTCCTCAATCTTTTCCTCCTTCTCTTCATCGGATGAACAGCCTGACAATATACAAAAAAGGAATGCAGAAAAAACCATAAGCATAAATTTTCTCATGAACACTCCTTTCATCATTTTATATCATCATCCAACACGATATCCATTTCAGATTTTTAATAATTATTAAAATTCATACTTGTCAAACAATTATTCTTTTTATCAAAAATGGAATCATTGGTGCTGTGATAGGCAATTTTCGTATGAAGTGTTTTTTGTTGACAGACAAAATTTTTGTTGCATAGAAAGAGAGAAAAGGGAATAATCTTCCAACGCTTATAGTCTTTGATATAAAACCTGAAAAGGACGTAGAAACCAGGACAGCGAATCTACTTACCGAGATAATCCTTCAGGAGGTCACAGATATATTAAAGGGAAAGTATAAGGTTATAGGTCAGAAGGACATTGATAAGATGCTCCTTTGGGAGACAAACAAGCAGCTTAAAAATTGCACTGATAGTAGTTGTCTTATGCAGATAGCAGGGGCGATGGGGGCTGAGTATTACATAGAGGGTTCAGTTGGTGCGATGGGGAAGAGATATATAC
>JAOAFA010000011.1 GCA_026416535.1 Deltaproteobacteria bacterium | reverse complement strand
CTGCTTGAAAAAAAAACATTGACCGACCCTGAGATATAAATCTTCTTGCCAACGTAAGTTAAATCAAAGTTGTACGAAGGCGAGCTGAATCTGTTGGGATTTACATTGCTTACAGTCCCGTCATTCCCCCAGCCAAATAGTTCCCCACCGTCACATACTGAGATATTATAAAGGTCAGGAGTAAAGTATAAAACTTTTTTGTCCAGTGGTGGAGCTTCCCATGTAAGAGTTCCCCTTAGTGGAATAATTTGCCCAAATTCATTTTTGTATGTCAGGTATATAGTTCCACTGTTGAGTGTGGATGTATCCATGTCTTTTGTAAATCTGATTCTGAACTTGGCATCATTTATGTCATAAAACATATAGTTATTATATTGTGCTCCATCCCAGACTGAGATATCCTGAACAAGTGTTGAGGTAATGGTGGTAAATACCGAAGTGAAAAAGGAATCGAGTGAATCCCCATAAATATCCACAACACCTTTTGTAACAACAATTGTATAAGTTGTATCAAAATCAAGATTTGACGAAGGATATGTTGAGACAGTTTTGCTGTCAATCTGTGTAAATGGCTCAAGTGGTATAACAAGAGGTCCAGAACAGTCAGTTGACTGATTATTACCTTTTGTCAAACAGATATTCCCATCTACCGAATCAAATTTGATAGGATTATTAAACACAACCTTTATATTCGGTTTTCTGTCAATACCCGTTGCGTGGTCCTGAGGGACTGTGGATTCAACCATAAGACCAGGGGCACTCGAGACCGCAAAGTCAAACCTCAATCCCTTATAAGGAGTCCCTGATATTAATTCACTAGTAATACAACCTCCCTTGTTGGTTCCATCTCTTTCTGGTCTGCACACACCAGAAGGATAACCACCAAATACAAATACAGAGTAATACGTAGAATAATCAAGTTGGGTCGAAGGAGTAATGCGAACAGTGGAAGGTGAAGACTCACCACCTGGAATAGGATTAGTTATAGTAACAGGTATTCTCGTATTTATGTCAGATTGCTTTACAAGAATAATCCTATCATCCGAAATATCCGATGGATTACCGATCAACGAACTAAAATTGACATAGCTGTTGAAAATTATCTGTAGATTCCCATTGGGTGCGAAGTTCTCCGTACCTGAAAAATTGGTCGCGAGGATTGTGAGTTCGGGAATATCTATTATGCTGAAAGTGTAAGTATAGGGATTTGGAACTGGATTAAACCATCCACCACGCTCTGTCGCTATAACACTTCTGATACCGTTTGAACCACCTCTGATTGATACAGCTATACTGTGGGAATAGGCAAAGGGCATAGCAGGAACACATCTTATTGTAGTATTAGAATTAATAAGAGATAGGGAGGCACAAGGGATCACATTCATTGAGGAAAGGTCTGTAAGACTAAAATTAGTAGTATTGATGGAAGAAGGATTAAGTGCTTCATTAAATGTTACCTGAACCTCTGAGTTTCTCGAAACATTTGTTGATCCCGGACCTGGATTCATACTCACAATATAAGGCGGAGGCGGATCTACAGTACTAAATGTCGCAATAAAAGGACTTCTTAGATGACCCATTAAGGGCTCCGCCGCCGGATTAACAAATTGAGCCTCAAGGCTTCTTACACCAGTCCCAATAGTTATCCTTATATCTCTGCTATATCCAAAGTCCTGATTTGCCGTAAATCTAACAACATCGCTATTACAGGTAAAATTGCCAGATATCGCAGTTAGCAACGGATAAACCTGTTCAACCTTTATATTCGTGGAATTGACTGTTGAACAATCGAGGGGCTCTGAAAATACAATTACAATTTCCCTTGAGTCATACGGTATCCCGGTTGAAGCATCTCCCGGAGATATAGATCTCACATAAAGATCATTAACCCTCTGGACATTAAATAGATAAACATATTCCTGCTTATTATTACAGGAATATCCCGATTGTGGCACACAAGGAGGAAGTTGTCCGTTTATAATTGTTGCTCTGTCCGAATGCACACCTGAGAATGAGGGAGGATTGGTACCCTTTATTCTCAACCTAACTACTGTCGCATATCTAAGCATACTCTGAGGAGTAATCTTTGCAATTGTATCTTTGCCTATTAAATCAGTCGTGATGGGATTGTCTGCCGCAGGATTGCCCAAACTATCATAGAAGGAAACTACTGCAGGGATAGTGGCTATAGCGTTTCCATTCACAGGGTCAGCAAGACCTGTTACATCTTCAAAAAATACAGTATTATTTAATACAAATGAACTTTGCTTAACACCCTCTGTAAACCTCACAAATATTGATTCAGTAAGACCTCCCCGATCCCTAATAAGATATTGGTCGCCTCTCTCCGATGATACATGTACGATCCTAAGTGGTTCTGGATCCTCAATCCTAAATACAATAATATCTGAATTCCTAAGCTGTCCACCCTCTTTAGTTACCCTATCGCTCGTCATTACCCCGGTAGTAAGACAAGTTGCACTATCACCACAATTAATTCCAACCGGATCATCTTGACCTTTGACCACAATCCTAACAACCGATGAGTAACTTAGTAGGTCAGAAGGGGTAATAGTAATCGTGTTATCAGCACCTACCCCCAGTGAACCATTTGGTGGAGTATCAATAGCATTGAAATTTATGTTATAAAGTATAGGACTACCAGATTGAGAAATATCAAATGGATTGTTAAGACCCGTTACATCTTCTACCTTAAGGGTAGTTAGATCTACATTTGCCTGCTTTACTCCCTCTGAAAACGCTATTACAAAGGATGTTGGTATCCCGTTGTTCTGTTGTGTCTCCCTCTTGATCCCCGTTGCAACCTTGTTTTCGGCATTTGAAGGTTCCGAATATAAAATCGTAAGTGGTGGTGGGTCTACGGTCTTAAAGGTAAACGAATAGTCTTTGCCAAGAGTACCCCCTCTCAGTGATGCAATGCGCGATTTCAAAACTAGGGTATATTTTTCCGAATATTTTAATCTCGGCTGATTAGGCGCTGCTCTCACAGGAACGATCTCTATGTTATCCGATTCTGTCCCAACAGGCAATATTGCAAAATCGACAGGATTAGATGCACTGTCAAGAAGGATTAGATTACCTGATTCCTTTTTTACCGATGCAGGGTCAATCGCTTCAGAGAAATAAATTTTGATAGGTGTTTCAGTATCTATATTATCAGCCCTGTCAGATGGGAGGACTGCCTTGATAACAAGTTCGGGGGCTTTAATAACACCAAATGTAAAGAGCTGCTCATCAATTTTGCCGTTGAGGGAATCAGACACCGCAGCTGTTGTCACATTAGTGACCCTCCCCGTAACTAACGAATTGTATGCAATCACATCTTTGGGAACAAAGATAAATTCTCTAGAATCCCTTATCTCTATCTGACTTGTATTGTCAGGAGTTGTTTCAAACTCATCATCAACAAATACCGTATCCACATCGTTGGCAACAATACCTCTTATCTGTCCCTTCCCTTTCCCCTCTACAACGTACAGTTCAAAACCTTTGAGAGAATCAGTCTCAAAGCCAGCGCCCACTATCTTGATACTCCTGCTCTCTGCCGAAGAGATCATACTCTTTACCACCTGAGAACTTTCAACTACGATATACTCAGAAGTTGTATCAGGCATCTCTGGAAACTGACCACTAATCTTAATTGTATCAGAAGTATTCGACTCAATTATATAGGATTCACCCGCGAGTTTTCCTCTTAAAAATCTGATCATTCTTCCTTTTAACTCATCTATCCTAAACGACTTACCAGAATCGGTTATAGTATTGTTCGTGGCGCTGGTGACAAACCCAGACGTCTCATAGAATCTATACGAAAAGAATGGCGAATCTGTGTTGAAAGGCTGGATATATGATGAGAGAGTTGACAGAATGAGAGCAGGTTTATAGACTTCATAGGCAAACGTGTTATCAACAGGACACGATGGATTTTCAGATAAGTTAAACGTTTTCTCAGAATTCTTTGTTATGAAACCGGAACAAGAGGCACTGCCCCCCTTAAACCTTACAATATATCCATTTAGCGTATCAGGAATCATATTCGCATTATTGTCAATCACAGTCCTTCCCACAATCTGAGTTACATTTCCTGTCGTCTGGAGTTCAAGCAGTGAATCATTCCTGAATGCCCTGTTAAATCTTACTCTTGCCTTTGAATAGATACTATTGTCTTGACTCCCATCAACTGGTTCTACTGAGGCAATATAAAATCTCTCGACTCCTTCTGTCTCAAAATTATATATCAATGGGAATCTCAAAAATCCGCTCTTTCTTGTTGCTCTCAAACTTGCAATTCCCTCCCTGAGCTCCACCTGGTATGTATGCAGATTTTTTAAAGGATATTTTGGAGTAAAAACAACCGTATTAGGCTCGCCTGAATTTACTTTAAACGGATTTACCCTATCAGATGGCTCCACCAACAATGGTTTATCGCCGTCTGTTATATCTTTTAGTGCAAAAGTATAATTAGAGGAGTCAAGCTTCTCTGGATAGATAAGTGTTGTAAGGTCAACCACATCAGAAAATGTAATTTTTATGCTGCCCCTAATAGAGATACTTTTTGAATCAGGGCTAGGCTCTGTGTTGAGAATCAAGAGTTCAGGTGGATCAATAGTAGAAAAAACTGAGACATAGTCACTCTCATTGTTATTAAGGTATCCCTGAGATGTCTTGAACGGTTCAGGCGGATTTACAAGGTTTTTCCCTCTCTCTGATTGAATCCTTGATTTTAATGTAATCCTTATATTACGTGAATATGGAAAATCTTTTTTCGTATCTCCGTCCTTGGGATCTACATTGGTAAGTGTCAGTGTTTTTGTTTCACTATCCCACTCTCCTTTCATGTAATAGAAATTTGTATTATCTTTATCAGTAATATCCTCTACAAAGAGCGTAGCAGTATCCTTAAGCGCTGACTCATCCCCTTCTTTGTTAAAGAAAACTACTGACTCCTTATTAACAGCCTCTGAGAATCTAATAATGATTTGAGAACTGAGGACTATACCACTTGCCCCATTTGCCGGTGAGACAGAGAGGACATCAAATCTATCAAGTAGTTTTGTCATAAAATCAACAGTGTAATCTGAGCTGAGATGCCCATATAACTTGCCCCCAACATTGTCACCAAAATCTTTCGCCCGCTGTGAACGGACTGAGGTTGAAAGAATGAGTCTTACGGCCCTTGCAAATCCAAAATTTGTCTCAGGTTTGAACGTAGCAATTCGCTTTGTCTCATCAAATGACCAACTACCTGAGATTGGACTTTTACACTTACCACCCACATAAGAATCAGCAGAACCCACATCACAAACTACAAATGAGGATGTCTGGTCAAAGCTTGGAGGTGAGGTATCTATGGCCTCCGAAAAAGTAACTACAATATTCGTATCAGGAGCAACCCCTGTTGCACCATTTGAGGGCAACACTGAGACTATTTTAAGATCATCAATATACTCTGTAGTAAAGACAGCACTTATCTCTCGTGCAAGTCGTCCTCCTTTTGAATCTTTTGTATTAACTTTCGTTACTCCGGATTTTACCCTTATTAGGTATTGTGTAGCAAAATTAAGACTCTTTCTGGGTTTTAAAAAAACCGTATTTGTATCCTTTGAATAAGTAAGATCCGTTTCAACCTTCATGCTCTCATCTTTTTTGGAAAAATCATACAATACCACATTATCTGTCAAACTATCCTCAACCACTTCATCTGAAAATACAACCTTGACCACAACATCCCTTGAGACATTAGTAGCTGAATCAGTAGGTGATATATAGACAACTCTCAACGGTGAATCTACCCCTACTACAAACGGCTGGTCACTACAAGCAGCAATTACAAGAATACAAAAAACAAGAATGCCAGTAATCTTTCTCATATTTTATTCCTCCTTAAAAAACGAGTTTATACCCAACATAAAAATTTGTCCCCCCAATATTCCCACTCTCTCCAGACTCACCCTTCACATTATAATTATACTTTAAGTATGCACTTGAGAATCTGAGCTCTGTAAGGAGAAAACCATAACCTAAAGGTATGTCAGAACCTACACCAATATAATAGCCATATGCAATACCATCTGTATATCGCTCTCCCCCAAACAACCTCGACGTTGAATACGAGAATACCATCGCATAACCACCATTTGTATATACTCCTATAGGAAGTCTTTTAAGGGGCAGCAGGTATTCAACTCCTATAAAAACAGGGATATTTGTAATTGAAAATGAATAGTCAAAGACTCCTAGCTCTGGATCGATATTCTTCCCATTTCCTGACAATGGATAGTATCCTACCTCAGCACCAAATGATAGACGATTTTTCAATAATGGACTTATATATTTCAAATCAAGAGAAAAGGCATAGGTCAGATCTACCTTCCCTGCGGGGACAAGTATGTTTAACTTAGTGGCAACACTAAAATATCTCAGTTTTATTTCCTCTTTTATTTCCTTTTTAGCCTCTACAGTCTCTTTTTTATCTACTGAGATCTCAGGTTTTCTGTCCTCAACCTTTTGAGCCACAACAACCTTTTCCTTATCCTCTTTCTCTTTCAACGACAGTGGTGCCAACGGAATATCAGATTCTTCTGGTTTTGCAAGAAGTGCAGGCTCTTCTTTTTCAGACTTATAGACCTTCACGATTAATCCCTCCGATAGCTCCACAGGTCTTGAAATCTGAAATATATGCTCACCCTCGGGCACTTTTATCTGAATCCATTTATGCTCTGAGACCCAGTAGGTACCCTCCGTAATTATATCTACCTTTCTATTTTGTTTTTTTGGTTCCAACTTTAAAGTATATTCATTATTGGATCTAAATGCCCCATCTCTAAGATATGTCAAAGTAAACGCTACACTCCCCTTTTTCTCAATGCCAACAACGGCTCTTAACTTGATATTTATATACGTTGGTCCTTTTGCACTAATAATAAGGTCTTGATCTGATTTGATATGCAGGTACTTTTGTATCTTACCTTGCTCTAACAATGAAAACTCAGAATGTCTACTAATTATCTTTATCTCTTGTGAATAACCCCAAACTGGCAAAAAAAGTAAAAACATAAAAGCTACTTTAGATACTGATATCCTCATATCAAAACTCCCTATTTATAAATATAAACTTCTGAGACATAATCATAAAAACTTTTTATAAAAGGCGATGAAACAATGAGATTTTCAAACTTACCATCACTGAATACTAAAAAGGAGTAACCAAATGAAGGTGTGTTTCTCTTATCATCATAAAATACAATCAAATCCGTAGCGGTCTTCTGTAACAGATTCTCCTCTCCTTCCAAAAGATATATTCTAGATAAAACTGTATCAGATATGAATATATCCTTACAAGTTTTATTTGTACCTACACCTCCACATCCATCCTTTCTAAAATCCAAAGCAGGACCTATATATGAACCAAAACTCCCTCCATGTTCACCCACAATTCTTATCTGATTACCTGTGTTCCCATCCCTTATTAAAATAAACCCAGCCTTCAATCTCTCGTCTCGTCCACTCATGATTAATTCTAATTTATTATCACCGTTGACGTCAATAGCCAACACATTATACCCAAGCCGAGTATAGTCATTATCCCCATCAATCTTTATATTTGCCCCATCTATATTTGTATTTTGAACCACACATCCACTAACAGAAGTACCAGTATAAAGCACATATACACTACCCCTATTCCTTGCTACTCCATCGGGGGCTGATATTATAAAATCAGGACATCCATCATTGTTAATATCCTCCGAAATAGCCGAATATCCAAAGGACGAACCACTCACCTTGCCTGAAATAACGACATCACCCTTTGGAGGTATCTCTAATATATTGGGTCTACTCATATAAATAAATACTGCACCTGTATTAAGTTCACCATAATTAGGTGCCCCCACTAGAAGGTGTTCCTTTTTATTCATTATAAACTTGGAGACGGAGAACCCAAACATAGATTCTCGGGATTCACCACTTAACCTGACTGGAAAAGCTGCATCAAAAACACAACCTGAATCACTTTTTGTTTGAGGAAAAACATATACCGCCCCTTCCCTGAGAAAACCATCCAGTGGTGCAGAGACAACCAAATCAGAACAACCATCACTATTTAAATCCACTGATTCAACCCTATAACCAAAAAGAGAATTCTCAGACTGACCATAAATCTTTACTAATTCCTTGTATTCGCTATCTTCCAATCTACCTATCGTAACAGACCCCACAACCTTTCCATCCAAGGTATCATCTGTATCCCCTACAACCAACACACTCTGATTATTAAAATTTTGAATGTATCTCATTGAGACCCCAAAAAATTTACTACCCTGATATACCCTAGATCTTTCTGCAAAGACCCCAGCAGGTAGAAGATTTGAATATACGGCGTTCGTCCCATCAGTTGCCCTAAGCATAAAATAATAAGTCTTATTATAAACTAAACGTTCTTCATTATTGTCCTTATCAATAAAAGAATAGAGTACCATGTTTTGAACATCCCCTGGATTTGCCGGTGTAGGCACATTTGCAAGCTCGATCATATTCTCAAACTCACCTTGACTAAACGGTCTGTCGGAATAGACCAATGAATAACCTTTTACCCTACCAAAAGGTTTCCCATTTATTACGTCCGAGGAAGGGGCCTTCCATTCTAATACAAACCCCTTTCTTTTATCTTCTACGGGATCCGCAATCGGTTTTGAATATAATACAACTTCGGACGGAATATTATTATCAGGTATACTTGATACAGTAAACTCTGAGACATAATCCTTCTCCATAAATATGCCAGATTCATCAGAAAAATAACTACCATTTACAGTTATCTGGTAAGTATTGCCAGAGATCAAAGGCTCTAATAGAACAAGCTGAAGTGATTTTTCATTCAGGATCTTAACAAAAAATCTTATAGTTGGTTTGATCCTAAACATAGAGGCATCAACTCTTGCAAAGTTCATCGCCTCAGAAAACTCAATATCAATCGCCTTTAAAGTGGAGGGAACATTTTTTGCCTTATTAGCTGGGAAAATAGACTTGACATAAGGAGTATCAAATGTAGTTTTAAAATTGGAATAATAAGATTGTGCAAGGGCAAAACCAGAGGTATCTTTAATCTGCGAAGATACGTATACAGTATATTTAGTCTTCTCTTTCAATCTAAAATTCTCAATATAGGCAATTCTATTCTCATATCTCACATCATACTTTTCTACGTTACTAAGAATTATCGTATAATTATTGATCGTCGATGGATCAATATCCTTATTGAACTCTATGGATACAGCTTTTAAATTATAATTAACGGTCAGGGTCCCATCAGGAGGGTCAATCAACTCTACTTTTGGCTGAACAAATTCTGTGCTAAAAGAAAAATTATATGACCTATCAAGCATTATACCTGATTCATCCATTACAAATGGCATTACCGTCAGGTAATATGTCTCACCCTCCTTGAGCCCCTCCACAATTTCAACATTAACTAAGTACTTATTATCCCTAAGGGAGAGCTTAGCAGTCCTTCCCATAACAATAAAATTGGACTGATTAACTGTTTTTGGATCAAGGGGTTTATTAAATCTTATAAAAACACCTGGGAATTCAGATATGAGGCTAGTAGGTATAACAGTTTTATCCTCAGGATTAATTGACACAATTTTAAGAGGATCATAGATCGTCATAAATTCTAGAATATAATCCCCTTCTCCGATCCTCTTATCTTCGTATGAAACCTGCCGATCTGAGTATTCACTTATATCCGACAAGCCAGTATCTGCTCCCATAAGAGATAAAGATAAATCTCTTTCAGATAAATGAAGTGGAAGCTGCGTTGTATCCCTGATCAATTTTGAGATCACTACTCTACAATATGCCCCCTCTGGGAGAATATAATCCCGCTTTAGTTTTAGATATACACCCTTCTTATCATCAGATAGTAAGACTTTATAATCCACCTTAAGACTATTACATGTAAAATCAAAGTACTCCTCATTAATATATTTCTCATCAAGGGGTTTACTGAAATTAATAACAACAGCATCGAAAGGAACTAGACTTCTATCCACATTTATCGCCCCATTTTTTGGTATTGTACTTACCACATATAAGGGCGCTAACTCCTCTTTACTTGTGGGTAAATACTCACCAACACAGTTAGTCAAATAAACCAATAAACCAAGGATCACTAATTTATACTGAGACATATTCCTTCCTCCTACAAACAAGCAAAACCTATACATAGTTAACTTATACTTTCACAAAATTCAAAACTAGTCAAGCTGCACTCCATATTCTCTCTTTTAAACACTAAATATAATCAAAATGTTTTTATAAAGGTATAATTCGGTTTCTATCGAATCTATATAAAATAAATCTCTGTTGCATCAACAGACGGGACATTTTTACCTGAAATCTGGATACAGTTTGACGAGGACATTAATAAAAACGTTACTCAGACCTATAACATACAAATAATTGAAAATGGATCATCAATTCCCCCCTCCGACAAAAGGAATTAAAAACGCAAAGCTGACAGTAACTTCTGATGACGACATAAATCCATCTATCACTGTTTCAATCAGAGGCGAGGGAGTCGAGCAGACACCATCTGATGCAGGAACTGATACAGATTCAATATAGGATGGGAGTAACACAACACCTGAATCAAAGGATAACGGAGGCGGCGGCTGCACCTATATTGATTAAGGCCTTTTGGAAAGAATAAAGACTTAACGATTTAATCTCCCTGAAAGACAAATCTCACTATGTTTGCAAAATCAGTGAGACTGTTGTAATAAATCCCAATGCAGGAGGTATCTATTATGCCTATGTTTGAGATTACAATTGTCCCTATTGGGACCAATTCCCCATCGCTTTCAAAATATGTAAAGATATCCTATGAAGAGATAAAAAAATCTGGTCTCAAATTTCAGCTCACCCCGATGGGGACCTGTATCATAGGTGATTTCAAAGAAGTATTCAAACTTGTAGAGAAGATCCATAACAAACTTGCTGCCTTGGGAATCGAGAGGATCTCAACGCAGATAAAGATAGATGATAGAAGAGACAAAGAGATAACATTTGATTCAAAAATAAAAGCAGTTATCAAATAAAATAGCTTATTTTTCCTAATACTCAAATATAGTAAAGCTCCTATTTTATTTGACTAAAATTATTTATATTTATATATTGCAACATCTATATGATGGGTTCTCAAACAACCCAAGGACTGATTTTATGAAGAGATGGCAATATTTATCAATAATTACAATAGCCTTTTTAGGTATAATCATATCCATTTGGCTAACTCATTTACATCTTAAAATAGTTTCAGAACCAGAATATGAGAGTTTTTGTAACATATCTGAGAGAATAAACTGCGACAAAGTAAATTCATCACCCTATTCTGAGATACTCTCTATTCCAATAGCTCACTTAGGGTCTCTCACATATCTACTTGTTATAATTTTAGCTCTTTTCTCACTAAAAGGTCACCCCTTATCAAATCTCTTATCCACCTTTAACCTAATAATTTTCATATTTAGCAATCTTTACTCATTTTTCTTATTATATGTCTCCATCTCTATTATTAAATCACTCTGCATCCTTTGTTGTGGATTATACATTGTAAACTTAGCACTTCTGATCATAGCACTGTTTAATATTAAATCATACTTCACCCTCAACATAGCCTGTCCACTCAGAGATAACCGTCTGTTTACCATAGCAATTATTGCCTACATTCTCTTAACATTAACAAGTTCACTCGCCATCAGAAATCTTGTAATAGACAAAAGGAACCAAAATAGACCCAACCAATCAGACAAAAAGGAAATTATATATAAAGACATTGATATATCTGGTTCATTCTCAATGGGTAGCCATTCGGCACCTGTCACAATTGTTGAGATATCCGACTTTGAATGTCCATTTTGCCGTAAGGCCTACATCACACTCAAAGAGGCAATTCATAGATACAAGGACAAAGTAAGGCTCGTATTTAAAAATTTCCCCCTTAGCTCTGAATGCAATCCAAAGGTCAAAACTAATATGCATCCCAATGCATGTTATGCTGCTTATGCTGCTGTGTGCGCAGGCGAGCAAAACAAATTCTGGGACTACGTTGATAAACTTATGACAGGCGAACTTAACAAAGATCAATACGTAAGATATGCAAACGAGCTGGGATTAGACATTGATAAATTTACTACATGCCTTGACTCTAACTCCGCAAGACAATCAATAGCACGCGATATAGAAACCTGTGTCAAATGTCAGATTGCGAGTGTCCCCACAATTTTTATAAATGGTAGAATGCTAATTGGCGCAAGACAAGTTCAGGAATATATTATCGTAATCGAAGAGGAACTAAGAAAAGCTGAAAGGAGATAATGTCTACAATCAATCTAATACTATTAACTATGCTAACAATCCAAAACCCATGTGACGACGACTTAATATGTACAGAAGATGTTCTGAAAAATGGGGAGTGTAAGAACAACTTGATTAGAGGTTATTGCTTGATAGACAATTCCTGTTATAAGACTTATGATGTATCACCCAATGGATGTGGAATATGTCTACCTAACACAAATCCCTTTGAATGGAGTGATAATCAAAATGATGGGCTTGAATGCACAATAGACAAGAGTGATGAAAATGGCAATTGTCTACATATCCTTAAGAGTGGATATTGTCTTATTGAACATAGATGTGTAATTAATAAAACAGAGGACATAAATGGATGTAGAATTTGTGATGCAACAAAGTCACTTTACGAATGGACACCCTATAGCAAAGGAACTATGTGTAATGATGGACTGAACTGCACCCAAAATGACCATTGCGATGGGAACGGCAACTGTATTGGAGAGGATTACTCGTGTGACGACAATATCGAATGCACACTTGATGTGTGTGATGGCAAAGGAGGATGTTCAAACATAATTAAAAATAATTTTTGCTTCATAAATAATGAGTGCTTCCAGGATCTATCCTCTAATCCAGATAACGAATGTCTGTATTGCAACGTGCTTCTTAGTCAACTAAAGTGGTCATACGAGCCAAAAGGGAAAAGGTGCGACGATAAAGACAGTTCCACTCCTTTTGACTATTGTGATGGAAAAGGGAACTGCATAGGTTATAAGCAGGATCTACCTACGGATACTGGAATCAATATCCCTGATTCACCCGTAGATGAAAATATTGAGGATTCTAACAGCATGAATTACATAGAGAGAGAGGGATGTTCTTGCAATCAACTTATGTAAAAAACGCTATATTTTTCTTATTGCTATTCATATTATCCAGCAAGGCAATAAGTAAGGAATATACCCTAAATGAGCTAATAACTATTGCCTTAAAAAATAACAAAGAGATTATGAGTCTTAGAGAAGACAAAGAGTATTATAGAGGTAAATATATAGAGGCATCAGCTGCATACTACTTACCATACGTAAATGCTGATATTATGGCAGGTGGTCCGGTTGCAAATCACAAAAAAGAGGTAAACAGGGTCACCGACGCATCCAATTTTGGATATATGGGGATTGATAACGCGGGCTACCTAATTAGATCAAATGTGGAGTTTTTATACCCAATATACACATTTGGGAAACTCGGAAGCATTAGAGATGCAGCAAGTCTGGGAGTTGAATCAGCAGAGGCAAATATTAAGGCAAAAGAATTAGAAATTGCCATTCAAATAGCCCAAGCATATTATGGCATCATTTTATATAGCAATATTCTATCTGTATTAAAAGATGGAGAAAGACGATTAAAGGAGGCGAGAGATAAATTAAAGGAATTACTAGAAAAGGAAGAGGGAAATGTAACAGAAAAAGATCTTTACAAGTTAGATTACTACTCATCTGAGCTCTATTTTAAAATAGCAGAGACAAAAAAGGGATTAGAAATAACAAAATCATCTCTCAAAACTATCTGTGGCATCCAAGATGACATAGAGACGTCAGAAAACTCTTTAGAGATGGAACAGTCAAGTGAAATAAATTTGGCAGAATACATTGCCAAATCAAAAGAGAATAGAAACGAAGTAAAAGCTATTAGAAACCTGAAAAAATCATTAGAGCTGCTTGCCAAGGCTCAGAAGAGGGCCTACCTCCCAGATATTTTTATAGGAGGTGGACTTAAATTTTCTCATAGCAACTTTGACTTCGACGAAACAAATCCGTGGATAAGGGATGATTTCAACTATTTTGGATTTGCGATTGGCTTAGGAGCTAGGATAAACCTTGAAATTGGCATAAAGTATGGAAGAGAAATTCAGAGTTATGCCCAATTTATGAAATATCAATATCTCGAAGAGGCACTTCTCAATGCAGTCGAGCTTCAGACTAGGAAACTATATGAAGAGTATCTAGAAGCAAAAAACAACTTCGAAACCTATTCCAGAGGTGAAAAGGCTGCAAAAAAATGGTTAACAACGGAGACCATGAATTACAATATTGGACTTGGAGATACAAAGGGTCTAATCGACTCCCTAGTTGCTTATGCACAATCTGGTATCATAAAAAACAAATCCTTGTATGATATGAAGATTAAAAAACTTATCTTAGACTATTACTCGGGGCGAATAAAGATACCAAAGTAAAAATTATTTACCGCATTATAAAAATTGTTTATCAAAAGAGGGGTTTATATCCTTCTTGTCCACAATGCTGTGTTTAAAATTTATATTATTTATAGCTGTCCTAATTATTTTGTTTACATCTTGCTCTCCATCGTAGAATAAATTCAATATACAGACACCTTTTTCCTTTTGAATTTGCTCAAATATTCCACTCGATATGGTCCCTGGCATACAACTAAATGGTGAGACATTTACAATAAGCGACACGCCAGCCTTTATAAACTCAAGTGCCCTCCCAATAGTAATTATAGTCTCCCCTTCAAATCTCTTATCTACATAGTTGGAGCCTAATCTAATTGTATCCTCTATGTCCGGCTCTTCCCTATCGGATGTTATAGGATGAGTAATATCATAAAACTCCCTTTCAGATATCCTAAAAAATTGTCTAAATAACAACGCCTTTGTCTTACTTATTGGATCACACTCTCTTAGACCTTCATCGATAAAGAACAATCTTATACTTGATACATAATGAAACCACTCGGCAAGTGGAGTTAACCAGACCTCTGCACCAGCCGCTTCAATCTGCTTTATGAGTTCTTGATTGGAAAAAGGCTCAGACCTCACATAGATTTCCCCCATAACTCCCACCAGTGGCAATCTCTTAGTAGCATCAATGTTTATCTTTGAGAAATCTTCGACTGCCGATTTTAAAATCTCCTTTATATCCAATTCCCTTTCAAATCCTTTTTCAAAAATCTTTATGTACTTCGTAAGCACTCTATCAGTTAGTCCTCTGACAGTCTCATAAGGTCTGATTCTCATTGCTATCTTATACAAGAGATCACCTATTACTACAGCATTCCATAGTTTAATCCTCAAACCAACGGATAGACCCCTGTATGTATTATAGGCTGCGGGAGAGATAATCGCTATATCACCCATCCCTGCCCTTTTTAATGCAATATCAGTAAGAAGGGCGTACTGTCCAAATCTGCAGGGTCCTGTTGCTGTAGGCATAAAATACGCAAGCTCATCTGGAGAGTAACTACTATTACTAACAAAATATATTAAAGAACCTAAGGTGGTAATCATAGGTAGACATTCTGAGCCGCGGGTATAATGTTTTCCAATATTGAAAGCCTCATAGTTGGTTTGAGGCAACGCGATTGCTTTATATCCCTCACTTCTAAATGCAGCTGCAAAAAGCCTACTTGTAATCTCGTGCATAGGAGGAATCAAAATAACTCTATCTTTTATATCCCTCTTTCTACCTGATTCTCTCGTAGAAGAACTCGAGGAATTATCTCCCGACCTTAATACCTCACCAAATGCTTCTATCCTCGTTTGGTATCCAGCATCAGCCCCATGCTCGTCAATCTCTAATACTAGCATTGGTTTGTTACCCATAATATCCTCAGCAATAGATAGAAGGAACGAATCAGGACCACACTTAAAATTCGATATATACAAAGCGCTTAGCCTTTTATCCTTTGCCACCGACATAATAGCCGATATAATCCTCTGACCATACTCCCAATATATATTTTCATATCTTCCCCTCAACTGCCCTATATCAAATGGGACCATATCAATTGGAATCACTTTAAAACCAAGCTTAGCCATCTTTAGTGGGATTGAAAGATTTACATCACCGTCTATACTGTTATAAGGTCTGCCAACTATCACAATCGCCTTTTCATTTTCTGCTAAGCCTGATATTATTTCAGCACCAGCCCGCTCAAGTCCCTTTTCAACTCCCCTCTGAATTTGCAAAGATTTTTCGAATGCCTCCAACACAGTAGAAAACGCTATCTCAATATTCTTTTCTCTAAGATTCTTATAAATCAGCTCCACTATCTTAGCCTTTTGAGCTCTCAAATCTATTGGAAAATACATAAGGCGAGAAATATCCTCATTCCTCATAGAAAATACACTTTTGACCACTGACCCGAAGGAAGATAGATAAGGACAAAAGAGGCTATTGGTAGTTATCCCATTACCCTCCTCTGAAATCATATCAGGAACAAATACAAAATCCGTCTTTGCCTTCTCAAATAGATATCTAACATGCCCAAAAGCAACTTTAATAGGATAACAGAATTCGGATGTAACAACAGAGGAGCCAAGCGAAACAATATCTTCACCTGTCCGCTTTGAAAGAACCGGTCTAAATCCCAGATAGACAAACAGGTTGTGAAAAAACGGATAATAGGTGTATGTTGAGAGAGCACGAGGAATACCTACAGTATACTTATAATCTTTGCCAATAGGCAATAACGATGCTCTGATAATCCTTTCTCTTATTTCGAACGGTTCATATTCACTAAGATGCCTCACGAACTTCTCATCCTCTTCGCGACCACACATAAATCCCCATGATGATAGCCTTATCCCATCTTGAGTCTCAGCCTTAAAAATCTGGCAGTGATTGGCGCACAATCTACATTCCTCTTTCCGAACTTTTATATCAGAGGATAAAAGAGAAAATCCTATAAACCTGCTTCTCTGAGCATCTTGCATCCGCTTTCTAAGGAGTATTGCTGCACCAAAAGCCCCATTGGTGTGACAATACGGACTTACCTTAACTTGTACGTTAAGTAATCTTTCTATGGCTGCAATAAGGCCTTTATTTTTAGCAGTAGCACCCATAAAAACAACACTATCTCTGTCTATAGCTCTGTGACCAACAACCTTTGTAAGATAGTTTTGAATTACTGAGTAATGAACAGCTGCTAAAACCTCATTTCTCGTATAACCGTGTTTTAACAATCTATTTATATCCTGTTCCATAAAGACAGTACATCTATCAGAGGTAAATGGCGGAGATACATTCTCGACAGCACTTCCTATATCTCTTAACTCAAAGCCCAACTTCTTTGCCTGCTCTTCAATAAATGAACCTGTCCCTGCGGCACATATATAATTCATATTAGCATCTACAACCTTACCATTCTCAATCCTGATATATTTGGAATCCTGACCGCCAATCTCAAATATTGTCTTTACATCCCCAAACAGCGCCAATGCACCCTCAGCATGTGCTGTAATCTCATTTACAATCAGATCAGCACCAAAAAGCTCTCCTATTAATTTTCTTCCACTTCCAGTGGTAGCAAATCCTTTTATTTTAAAACTCGCATTATATCTGGTCTCAATCTCTTTTATCGCCCTAAAAAGCATTTTCGCGGCATATATAGGTTCACCAGAGGTCTTTCTATACACGTCAACAATGATCCTATCTTTACTATCTATTAAGACACATTTTGTGCTTGTCGATCCAATATCCATTCCCAAAAAACATTCGAACTCCGTGTTTGTTATAGTGCCATAAATATTTATCTCGTTATTCCAATCATCTACATAAGAATAAACATCCCCAATCCAAGAAGACTCAGAGGAGACTGAGCTCAAAGGCGGTCTGAGTTTTTCATCTCTGCCTGAAGTGATCTTTTTACTGATCAAATCTAATAACAAATCAATAGAAAACCCTTTTTCATATTTACACATGATAGCTGCGCCAATGGCTGCTGAGACCTCAGAATCTTTCAAAACAATTATATCCTTACCTATTGTTTTTGATAACCAATACATTACCTCTCTATTTAAAGTAAGACCTCCCACAACAAGGACATCATCCTGAATCTGTTTACCCCTTATCAAGGTTTGATAGATCGTCATTGCAAGCCCTTTACAAAGCCCTGAGTAACTTTCCTCCTTTGTATATCCTTCCTGCTGTCTATGAGTAATATCCGACTTGGCAAAGACTGCACATCTTGTTGCTATTGAGGGTGGATTCTCAATTCTCTTAAACCCCTTAATAATATCATAATTGATTCCTAATCTTGATAGTTGTTCATCCACAAAAGAACCCGTCCCAGCAGCGCACAGCGAATTAGAATTTATATTTTCAATCTCTCCATGCAAATTGAGTTTCACATAAGACAGAGAACCAGCTCCAATATCTATGATATGCTGTATTCTCGGATAATGCAGTTTTGCAAAAACGATGTTACTTCGCAGTAGATCCACCGGCGCAACACTGTCCGACAGATTTTTTAATATATCACCCGCGCTACCCGTAACATTAAAGACAGAAGGATGATACATCATTATCTCTTCAACGATCCCATTAAGTGTCTGAAGCGGTTCAAAATAATGTCTCAAGTACCATTTTTTTACAATTTTACCAGTCTCATCAACTACACCTGCTTTAATAAACATTGTTCCAATATCAATACCTAAATATCTCATAATCCTCTTCCCTTAAGGCAGACAGATCGTAAGTTTTTTATCATATAATAAGTCAGAGTCAAGAACCAAGAACAGAGGTCACCAAAAATCCGAAAACAAGAATATGTCAAAGGTCTGAACCAGCATTCAGAGCCTTATTATTAGCAAGAATATCATTTTTTCATAGCAGAGACTGCATCCAAGACATTTATCTACATAATTCTTATTAATACCGCGCTCAAAACTACTTGTCCATATTCTATAACACTCACTCTCCTGATTATAGGTACACCCATATATCCTCTCTTTACAATCAATTAAAATTGCAACTCTTATTTTCACCCTTATCACCCGATAATATACACACACCTAATTATAACACTACTTGAATAACAAATATCTTCTATAGTATAGCAGTCGCTGGAATATTCAATACCGCTGCAGGTTTTAAGATAGGACATTTTGTCACCATCACCATTTTCAAATATTATACATATTCCGTTGTCATGATTGGATGTCATACAATAGTTATATTCTCTGCTACAAAATTTTCTACTACAATTCACGTGCCAGATTTTTGAGATAGGAAAAGAAATATAATTACTATTTACTTGCTATTTGCTGCAACAAAACATAAGTTCAAGTTGGTTCTCTAATGCAATCCATAGACTAACAATCAAAATTCAATGGGTGGCTTTTTGGGAGATTTTAATATTCTTTAAAATGTCAACATAATTACAAAGAAATAAAATCTTTACTTGCTTATACCTTAATTATTGACGATGTTATTAAAGTGAGATATAAAACATATATAATCCACAAAGGGCATGAACAATGGATCCAACATTCATAACAAATGAACCTGGAAACAGCCTAAAAGATAGGCTTGAACAACTTACCAGAGACACAAAATATTTCGACTGCCTGGTAGGGTATTTTTATATTAGTGGTTTTTATAAGATATTCAAACTACTGGAAAATGTTGAAAAGATTAGAATTCTGATAGGTATTAAAACAGATACAGAGACTTATAACCTTTTAAAATCTGCAGAAAAGCAAATATCAAATCAACCTTCAAATTATGAAACAATACAATATACCGAACCAATTATCGAAAATGAAATGGCCAATTCTGAGGATAAAATTGAAGTAGAAGAAGGAATAAAGAAATTTATTGATTGGATAAACAGCAATAGACTTCAAATCAGAGCCTACCCTTCACAGAATATTCATGCCAAGCTTTATATAATGACTTTCAGAGAGAATGATAGAGACAAAGGCAGAGTAATTACTGGTTCGAGCAACCTTACACAATCAGGACTTGAAGAAAATCTTGAATTTAATGTAGAGTTAAAAAATGTTGCTGACTATGAATTTGCAAAACGGAAATTTGAGGAACTATGGAAAGATAGCGTAGATTTAAGTGAAAAGTATGTCCAAACAATAAACGAAAAAACATGGTTAAACGAGAATATTACACCGCACGAACTTTATCTAAAATTTTTATATGAATATTTTAAAGATGAACTGCGCAGAACTGACGAAGTTTTCACAAAATATTTACCTGAAAATTTTAAAAAGTTTGAATATCAGGAACAAGCAGTTTTGAATGCAAAAAAGATTATTGAAGAGTATGGTGGCTGTTTCATCTCTGATGTGGTAGGACTAGGGAAGACATATATGGCAGCCATGTTGGTAGGACAACTTGATGGCAGAACCCTTGTTATAGCACCGCCAGCTCTCCTCAATAAAAGTAATCCTGGTTCCTGGCCAAATGTTTTTTCTGATTTTCATATTCCTGCTGAATTTGTCTCTATCGGTAAACTTGCCGAGGCAAGAAAACATATAAAACAGAGGGAATATAAAAACATTATCATTGATGAAGCGCATCGTTTCCGAAACGAGACAACCATCAGTTACGAAGAAATAGCTGAAATCTGCCGTGGTAGAAGAGTAATTCTTGTCTCTGCTACGCCTTATAACAATACACCAAGAGATATATTTAATCAGATAAAACTATTCCAATCGCCTAAGAAGAGTAATATTCCAGGACTTCCTGACCTCGATGCATTTTTTGGAAAAATGGAAAGCAAACTAAGAAGCATCGACAGAACCAACGATTATCACAAATACATTCAAACGGTTAAGGCAAATGCTAAAGAAATCAGAGACAAAGTTTTGAAGCATATAATGATAAGAAGAACAAGAAAAGAGATTGAGAAACATTTTGCAGAAGATTTAAGAAATAACAATATAAAATTCCCAGATGTAGAGGCACCAAAACCAATTTTTTATCAACTAAACGATTCTGAAGACAAGATATTTATGAATACAATTCAGCTCATAACACAGGACTTCAAATATAGCCGCTACATGCCATTACTTTACCTAAACAAACCAATAGACCAATTAAAGGCTCAGTCCCAACGTAATATGGGTGGATTCATGAAGGTCCTGCTCGTAAAAAGACTTGAAAGTAGTTTTCATGCATTTCGAAAAAGTATTGAGCGGTTTATAGATTCCTATAAAAAATTTATTGAAACTTTTGAAAATGGATACGTCTATGTGAGTAAGAAACATATTAATAAAATATTTGAACTCTTAGAACAGGGAGATAATGAGATAATTCATGAGACAATTCAACGGTTGATCGCCGAAGACAAGGCAGAGCGGTATGAAGCGAAAGAATTTAAGAAAGAGTTTATCAAAGACCTTAAACACGATCTCGAAATCCTTGAAAAAATTAAATCAATGTGGGAAGCGATAAAGAGAGACCCAAAACTTGAAACATTACTTAATAATTTGAAAAACCATCCTATACTGAATGGGAAAAAGATTATTATCTTTACAGAATCAAAAGAAACTGCAGAATATCTAACCAAGGCAATAAATTTAGAATTTGATAAGATAGCTTTGTTATTTCATGGTGAATTGAAAGAGATAATAATAAGGGACAAAGTTATAGAAAATTTTGATGCCCGAGCAAGGAATAAAAAAGATGATTATCGGATTCTTATCTCCACTGATGTTCTTTCTGAAGGTGTGAATTTACATCGTTCAAATATTGTTATTAACTATGATATACCATGGAATCCCACAAGGTTAATGCAAAGAGTTGGAAGAATAAACCGTATAGACACGCCTTTTGATAAAATTTATACATTTAACTTTTTTCCTACAAAACAGGCAGATTCGGAGATTGAACTTACAAATATCGCCCGTTCAAAGATAGAGGCGTTTTTGACTCTACTTGGAGGAGATTCGGCTATTCTTACGGAGGGAGAACCAGTCTCATCCCACGAATTATTTGACAAACTATTGTCAAAGAAGACAATAACTGAAGAAGATGAAGGAGAAGAAAGTGAACTTAAGTATTTAAGAATTATTGAAGACATTCGCGATAAAAACCCTAAGCTTTTCGAGAAGATAAAGCGTCTCCCCAAAAAGGCTCGTTCTGCAAAGGTGTTCAATGAAAATCTCGAAAAACTTGCAGGACCGAATTCGTTGGTAACTTTTTTTCGTAAGGGCAAATTGATGAAGTTTTTCCTTTCCAGTAAGAAAGAGACAGTGGAACTTGATTTTCTAACATCGGCAAAAATCCTTGAAAGCTCGGTTGATGAAAAAAGAGAAAAACTTCCCCTTGAAGAATATTATGAACTTCTTGATAAGAATAAAACTGCATTTTTCAATGCTACCGTTGAAGACATGTTTGAGACAATACAAAGAGGCGGCTCTGATAACGAAGCAAGGTTATTAAAAATACTCAAAGCCACGCAAAAAAACAGCAAACAGCTAACCGAAGACTAGGAAGAATATCTTAGGATAGTTATCAAAAGGCTTGAAGAAGGTGCTTTACCGAAAAAGA
The DNA here is from genome assembly GCA_026416535.1 of Deltaproteobacteria bacterium. Taxonomy (GTDB): domain Bacteria; phylum Myxococcota; class SpSt-1050; order SpSt-1050; family SpSt-1050; genus SpSt-1050. The sequence goes on along the minus strand of JAOAFA010000011.1, from coordinate 19 downwards.
CAGTGCAAAGGACACTAAG
>JAOAFA010000001.1 GCA_026416535.1 Deltaproteobacteria bacterium | reverse complement strand
TTGAATTATCATTTGATAAAGTATCTTGGAATTGAAAATGTCTGTGGCAAGCTGTTTACATCAAGACTAAGGCTTTACGAAGAACTCCCCCTGTATTATTTGGTCAGAAATGAGGGGTTAATAGTAGATAAATATAAAAGAGAAAATTATTATACAGCCAGATATAATTTTTATAAAGAGGAGGTTCCATGGCGATACAAAAGTCGATCAGTGGAAAAAGTTAATAGATATTTAATTAAAGATGACTCAATTAATCTGGATAAGGTTATTAGGTATTTAGAGGGATTTTCTAAAATGAGATCTTTAAGGCAAGAGAGTGATTTCAGCTATATTTCACAGATAAAACCAGATATGTTTTATAAAATAGAGGCTGAATTCATGAAGCGTTACAGACTTCGAAGAATAGGGAAGGCCGAATTTAATGATGACATTGCCTTTGAACGGCATTTAAACTATGTCAAAAGATACCACAAATACTATCTGATCACCTCTGGCAAATTTAACAATGTGCAAAATAAGAACATTTTTTATAGCAATAATTTTAATATAAACTCGGTTGATCCTAGAATTTTTGAGGAGTGCCAAAGTAATAATAAATACTATCATAAGATTGCGAAATTGCTTGGGTATCCTCATTGTTGTTCTAATTATTATCATAGGGAGATGTATTATCTTTTTGATAACTATCTTTTTCTCTTACTACTGTTGAGATATAGAAGTTCCATTATATCCAAAAACTTAACCCCCTTTAGTGATCATTTTTTCTTTATTCCGTGTAGTTTGAGTTGTAAAAAAGCAGAGGAGTTCGTAATTATTAGAAATAATATTACAAAAAGATTAACTGGTTACGACGCCTTAAAATACACAGACTTACCTATTGTTTTTCTTCTTCCCTTTGATCCAAACCTAAGTGATTTTAAAGATAACCTTGGATATGTAATTGTTGAACCGCTGTCGGATGTGGATGATGAGTTTTCATATAAACCAATATTATACTCTGGTAATGATAAACGGCTTAAATATATCCTTGCTTCAGATAAACTTGTGATGAAAGATGGGTTTATGGAACTTTATAAGGGAAGAAGACATATTCATACTTTTTGCGCCGAGGCGAATGTCTGGTATTATAAAAAGCCTCTTGATTATAAATTTTGGAGAGAATTTAGTGAGGCATATTACAAGTCTGTGATTTATAACCGAAAATTTGGCAAGAAGAGCGATGTGTTTGTGTCTCAGTATTCGGATCTTTATGAAAAAATTGAGACAAGGCATGCAGTATTTAACAGATACGGCTACAAGATAGTTGATAAGTCCGTAGAGAGGAATGTGGTCATCTTGTACCTCGCTAAAGATGGGAAGAGTATTGAAATTAGAATACAAAACCTTAAAAATTCGGACAAATATTTTAAAAAGGGCAGGAAATATTCTGTGTCTATCGGCAGGAGTGATGACAACGCAACATTGGCTGAAGAGGCAGCCAATCTTGTCTTAAGAGTTATAGAAGATGAAAGATAGACCCTTCTACCTCAGACTTATAAGTGCGTTATCTGAGAAATATTGTTTAATTGATTTTTTCTTTTCATATTCAGGCAAAATCAGTATTGGCTTTAAGAACAATGTTATGCTTGAAGTAGATCTTAAGCCTGAAGGAAGTGACCGATTTTTTAAGGTCTTAGATGGGGTGGGTTATCGGTATAGATATATAGGAAAAGTTGTTAAAAAATCTGAAGGTATTGACAAGTTTGTTAGCGGTCTAATTAGTCTGATTCACCCCTATAGAAATGAACTTATTAAGACAGGACATGTTATTTATATTTATGAAGATTACACTTTTGAGCCAGACTCAATCTCGGACATAATTCCCTTCTTGTCTTACGAAGAAAAGGGCAAGGATTCCGAATTGCTTATCAGATTTACAAAGAGATGTAATCAGGCATGTGAATTTTGTTCTTCACCAATAATCAAGGAGGATCCTGATATTGATGTGTTAAAGAGTTTAGTTTTAAATCTTGCTAGGAAAAATAGATTCCAAGTAACTATTACAGGAGGTGAACCTACTCTAAGACCTGAGTTTTCTTCATTTGTGGAATGGGTCTTAATAAACACAAAGGCTCCAATTGTAAGAATTCAAACCAATGCAGTGGTGTTATCCAATAAAGGCTTTTTAGCTTCTCTTCCTTATTCCAATAGGTTGCAGTTTTTTATTTCATTACATTCGTTGGATCCAAAGGTATATGATATTATAACTTCTTCAAAAGGACAATTAGATAGGGCAATAAAAGGCATTAAGAATATTTTGGATAGGGGATATGATATTATTGTAAATGTTGTGATTAATAGGTATAATTGTAATGATATGGAGTCTTATCTCAAAAAGTTTTACTTTCTGTTTGGTAAAAAGGCAAAGATTAATTTTTCTGTTCTCATTCTTCCCGAATACAGAAACAATCTGGAAAGGTATATCGTCTCCTATGAGGAAATAGTAGATAATGTTTTGCCATTAATGGAAGAATATAATATACCTATCGAGTCCTTAATAAGTTCAACCCATGCCTCCATACCATTTTGTTATTTACCTGTAAATCTTGCACGGAAGATAGGAAAGAAGCTAAGTAAAATTAAAGCCAGGTCCTATGCAGAGAATAAAATGGATGGGTGGATAAAGACAGAAAAGTGCCAAGTGTGTAATCATAATTTTTATTGTATAGGGTTGCCTTTAAAATACTATAAAAGTGTGGGTTTATGAAAATCGCCTTAATTGGAACAAACATTGTTCCCAAATCACAGATAAACAATCCAGCTCAGTATAATATTGCTATCTATTTTTTGGCAGCCTATTTGAGAAATGCATTTAAGCATTTAGATTTAAATATTGAGATTATTGACATACCAATTTGTGTTGGAATGAGTAAATTGCCAAAAGAGTATGAGGAAAAGATTAGCAAGTTAAATGCTCATTTATATGGCTTTTCGTCGTATTGCTGGGATAGAGATATAGTAATTAAATTGATAAAACAAGTTAAAAGAAATAGTAATTCAACGATTGTGTTGGGAGGTCCTACTGCCACATTTGAAGGGCTTAGATTGATGCAAGAAAATGAAGAGATAGATTTTGCTGTTGTTGGTGAAGGTGAGAAGACACTTGTTGATATAATTAGGTCCCAAGGAGATGTCTCTAATCTTAAGGGGTTAATTTTTAGAAGGGGTAAGGAGTTATGTTTCAATGGCCATATAGAGCCCGTAGAGAATCTAGATTTACTTCCTTCCCCTTTTATAGAGGGTCTGTTAAAGCCAAGAGAGACTAACTTGATGCTGGGTTTTTCAAGGGGATGTAGTAATAAATGTAAACATTGTGCGTGGAAGAGCACCGGTGGTGGAATAAGATATTTTAGCAAAAAAAGGGTTAGACAAGAGTTGATGTGGGCTAAGCAGAATAATTACAGGCATATCTTCATTTATGATTCAGCTATAAATAGCAATACTGAGAGATTAAAAGAGTTAATATGGGCTGTTAAAAGTTGTAAGCTAAACCCGGACCTATCATTTACATATTTTGTTGACCACTTTAGGTGGAATAATATTCATAAGGAGTTATTAAAAAACATTAATGCTAGGTGTATATTAGTAGGTCTTGAGAGCGTTTCCAGGGAGGCTTCCTTATCTCTTGGGCGTAGACCCGTTGATAAGAGTCATTTTATGAAGTTTGTTGATAGTATCACAGATGTTGGACCAATTATGATTTCTGTGATGTTTGGAATCCCGACAGAGACGGGGAGGGATTTTAAAAATACCATAGATTATGTAATTAATCTTGTAGAAAAATTTGGTAGAGAAAAGATTATTGGAATAAGAATATTTTGGACTATTGTGACACCAGGTTCAAGATTGTCATACGAAGTTGGCAAATACAATATACAATATTCATTGAGGGGAATGCCATATGTGTTGTCTTCAGGGGTTTTTTCAAGAGATGATATGATAAGTTCTTTAGAGTACATTCAAGATCATCCATATAAAGAACTATTTATTTGGGAGGATATTAATCCCAAGGTATTTTACAATGAAATCAAATCATTTGATCTACTCCCTGAATGTAGAGAAAGATACATAAGAAAAAATATAATAAATTTAAAAGGTCTAATCCCAACGTGTACTATAGGTTCTCTCTACTATAAAAGTTGGAGGTTAGATAGTATTGAGTATGAACATGAATACCCTGTGTTAAAATTCAGAAATCAGTCTGATAATAATTTGATTATATTGAAAATATATAATAAGATCGCTAATGGTCCTTTCAATTCGAAGAAGTATTCTATTTTGGTTGGCAATGACATGAATCCTAGATATAATCAAGACTTGAAGGGCATCTGTTCTAAATTGTTAGCTGAAATTTCAAGAAATGAGTAGGAAAGTTATACTTGTTGCAGGAACCCCCGCTGAACATTCAATAAATTACTCCTATAAAGATAATAAAAGAGATTTTGCCTCTAAAACATATAATTATGCGGTTGCTATCTTAAAAGCTAATAGGGGCATAAAGGGAAGGAATAGTTTTGATGTGGAGATTGTTGATTATCCAGTAACAAGGAAGATGGATAATTTGAGTGAAGGGCAAATCGCGGAGATATTAAATAAATCTCCTGTTGCTATAGGATTTTCAGCTTATTGTTGGAATAGACACATTTTTGAAAATACTGCCCGTAGTGTTAAGAGAGAAAATAAAGGTGTAAAGATTTTCTTAGGGGGACCCTCTGTGTCATATAATCCGGTTGATATTCTCAAAAACAACAAAGATATTGATATTATAGTTGTAGGAGACGGAGAAGAGACATTTTCCGAACTGCTGAACCATAATTTTAAAGACTTGGATAAGGTTAGGGGTATTGTCTTTAGATGTGGTGATTCTATTATTAGAAACCCTAAAAACAATAATGTTGATATTAATAATTTATTATCTCCCTACCTATCTGATAATTATTTGCCAAACTCTGATGCAATTATGATTGAACCTTCGAGAGGATGTATTTATAGATGTAAGTTCTGTTCGTGGTCAAAAGATAGAAAACTGAATATTAAGAATAAATCCATGCTTATTAACGAACTTTTATGGTCCTACGAGAGAGGTTATAGAAAAATTAATTTTTCGGATACGTCAATAAATATGACCAATGAACAATTGAGCATTATATCTGATTCATTGAGATTGAGTAATGTATATGAAAAATTATCTCTGTCTGTTTTTATGAAGTATGATAGGATAGATGAGACTCAGATAAAAATGATTGACGGGCTTAGGTTTGATGAGATAATAATTGGACTTGAATCGATAAATGATGCAGTGCTAAAGGAGTGCGGGAAGCCTCCTTTCAGCAGGGAAAAATTTGAAAGAATTATAAAGGTTCTTGGAGAGATGGGAAACAAAATAACAATCAGTATCATAACAGGATTACCTAAGGATTCTTATAAGGGCATTGAAAAAACAATAAAATATTTAGAAGAATTGATTAATAAGTACCCAGATTATATAAATTTTGTGTGTTCATTTTGGTTAGCGATATTGCCGGGGACAAGGTTCGAAAGGGAGGCAGAAAAATATGGTTTTAAATATCTCCAAAAAGGTACTCCATATTTGGTTTCAAGCAAATATATGAGTGCAAAAGAGTTATTAAGAGTCGCTGACTTTGTATATCGTGAGACAGAGAAAAATGTTAAATTTTTTTGCGAAGAATATTATATTGAGTTGTTAGAGGGTAAATGAGAAAGGTTGCAATTATACACAGTCCACCACATGGGGAAGTTCCATTCAGAAATATAGGGCTTATTTATCTTCAAACAGCTCTTTTAGAAAGTGGTTTTGATGTTAAGTTTGTAGATATTTCTTATGAGGAAGACAAAAACAAGACGGATTTTTATGGTAAGATTATTAATTATCTATCTAAGAAAGTTGGGCATGTGGGCGATATGCCAGATCTAAGATTGCTTTTAGGTGTTGTGTTTCCGGATGATGTTGGGTTTAAAGATAACATTTCATCAATAATTTTAGAGAAGGTAAACGAGTATTTTTCACGGGTAAAGGATATTGCAGATGTATTTATTTTCTCAAATAACGTCTTGACAATGTATTTTTCATGTGCGCTTGCAAAGAGATTAAAAAGACATGGTAAATTTACTATCGGTGGCGGACCAACGGTCCACTTCTTGCCTTTTACTATGTTCTCCCTCTTCTCAGATGTGTATGATTACGTGATAATAGGTGAAGGAGAGGAAATAATTGTGAAGTTACTTAGAAATATGGATGACAAAGGGATAAAGGATCTCAGAGGGCTTTATTACAAAGATGGTAATGAGATTATTGGTAGTGGTAAATATTATAATTGTGATATCAGTAAACCACGGGTGCTCAACTTTCAAGGAATTGTAATAAAAGATTTTATACCGATAATTGCTGGGAGGGGATGTCCACATAGATGCCGATTCTGTTCTGAGGTTAATTATTGGAACAAATATAGGGTAAGGGCTGTTGAGGAGATTATAAATGAAATGGTGGTTCAAAGTAGAAAGTACAATATCTCCAATTTTCATTTCCATGACGATTCTATTAATGCAAACCTGAACTGGTTTGATAGGTTTTTGCATCAGCTAACAAGACTGAATAGTGTTTGTAAATGGGAGTCGTTTTGTACACCGTATGGCTTAAATGAGAGAAGAGTGGAAAAGATGAAGGAGTCTGGTTGTGTGTTGTTAAAAATGGGAGTTCAAAGTTTCTCTGAAAACGTCTTGAGGCTAATGGGAAGGCCAACAAATGTAGAAGCGGTAATAAATACAATAAAGTATTGTGTTAATTATGGTATATCAATGCATTTTGATCTATTAACTTGTTTTCCAGGTGAAAAAAGAGAGGATCATGAGGTAAACTTAAGGGTTCTTGAGGAGTTGTATGGAATTTCTGACAATATTTATTTTTCACCAAATCCGTTTTATCTATCTCTTGGTTCGTTTACAGCCTTAAATCCACTAAGGTATAATATTAAGATCAAGTATTATAATGATCAATCATTACCACCAATGCCAAAATGGATATCGGATATTATTAAAAAGAGTGGTGAGTTCCCAGAAAAATTCATATATGATATTTCTGAGAAAGAGGTTAAAAGAAGGCTTGATGACTATCATAGAATTCTTATTAAATATAATAAAGATTACCTATTCTTAGGCAGAACATACTGAATGACCATATAATTGGTTAAGAACTGATCACTCTAATACATGTTTTGAATATATACTCATGCAAAAATGTGTTTTTATACCTTAGTAAACTTAATCTTAGATATATCTTGCGATAAAAGATGTTTTTGTTCGCCTCTTTACGTCATATCTTTTCATATCTAAGTTATTTTAGTTTTAGAATTTGAGTATTAGATAGTGAGAAGGGTAAGTTTTTTATCTTCTTTTTTCAATTGTCCATCCACCCTCTATACCCTTTATTTTCAAACTGCTTTTTTGGGAGAAATTTTTTAACCAAGAGTAGATAAGTCTCAATTGATTTCTATTCCATGTGATATTGGATATAATATAAGGTACACCTTTTTTATGAGTTTTTATTTTATATTTATCTCTTTGTGCAAATAATAATGAATTGGGAAAGACCTGTAGTAAGGATACTAATACTCCACCTATTTTATGATTTAACCTTTTATTTAGGTTTTCAACAAAGTGTAAAGTTTTTTTGAATTCATTAGGATTATCATTGGGTAAACCCAAAATTATTCCGATAAGTGGAGAGCAATAACTGCTAATTAATCTAATCGAGTTTTCAAAGAGTGGTATGTTCAGTTGTGATCTATTAGAAGTGTTGAGCGCTTTGTGGTTTATTGTCTCAAGTCCTACTAAAACTTGAAATGAAGGTATCTCTTTTAGATATTTGATTTGATTATCGTCTATATGTTCATATCTTAAATTATAGCTAAAGGTCAATTGGTTTTTTGGGGAGTGTTTAATGATATTAGAGAATCTGTTTAACAGTATTATATTATAATTGATGGCAGAGTCTATTATGGTGATGTGTTTAACTTTTCTACTTATTGCGTACATAATTTCTTCTTTTATCCTTTTCTTAGAATGGTATCTTAAACTCTTGTTTGAGTTCCAATTACAATAACCACAATTGTTTAGACATCCACGTGATAGTTCAATCATCATATTATATTGGTTTGGGATAATTATATTTTCTGTGAAAGGTGAAGGTATATCATCAATATCTTTAACTATATCGCCTTCACCGCCATCTATTAGTCTGTTTTGTATCTTAAATGAAATTCCTTTTATGTTTATTTTATTTAGGTGATTTTCGAGTAGAGTCTTGAATGCTATTTCACCTTCGCCCCTTATAATAAAATCGATTTCTGGATACCTTAGAAGGTATTCTAAGAGTGCATACTTGCCTCCTAAAATTATCTTGATGTTGGGTCTAATCTTCTTAATCTTTTTAATTAGAATAAGAGTTGTATCAATATTCCAACAGTAGGTCGAAAAACCAATGGCAATAGGATTATTTGATAGGATCTTTGATAGAAACTCGTTTTGATAACTTACTAAATCTATTGTTCCCTTTCCATCGTCTTTTAAGTTAAGTAGATGTATATTGTAATTTTTTTCAACGATGTTGGATTTGATTGCATAGGCTTTTAGATATGCAGTTGCAAGTGAGTAAGGTTCTGATAGCATGACATCGACATAACCACCTAATTCTGTGGTAGATGGACTTACACTCAATCCTTTGAAAAGACAGACTAAGTTGACATTCCTTTTGTTATTCATAACTATTGCGTAGGCTCTTTATGCTGTTTAATATATCTACCTCGGATAAGAAGGTAGTCTTATAGTAAGTTCTATCATCAGAAATCTCTTCTAATGCCCAATTAGAAAATTTGTTGTATAAAATTGATACATTGTATTTTGAAGGGAATTCATACATTTGGGAACCTATATCAACTATAATGGGACATATTGTTATTCCAATATTCTTTAATCTCGTTATTGTGTTCAATATCTCGAGAGTCTTTTTAAAATCCTCACTTCTCTCAAACGGTAAGCCAAATGATAAGAAAATGTGAATATTGAGGGGGTATTTCAAAATTTTTTTTAGACTCTGTATCAATTCGTGGTTTGTGAAGTAGGGTCTATTAATTTTACCTCTTACATAGTCACTGCCGGTCTCCATGGATATTATAAGTGTTGAATCATCTCTAAAGTGACTCGTGACTGATTTTACAAATGCTTCACTGGGTAATGTAAAACAATCGAAGATTAATCTTATTTTTTTCTTTAAAGAATTGGGTAATTCATTGAAGAGCCTTATATAATATCTTCTTTCAGGATCTGGATCAAAAGAGATCCTTAATACATCTATCCTATAGGAATATGAATTACAAATATCACTGATGGCCTTTTTCAGACTAAAAAAGTAAAAGCCTTTTTTTTGCTTAATGTAACTTTTTTTATAAAAATGTGAACCACAGTAAATGCAGTTATAGGGACACCCCTTGCCAGGATTGTAGAAAAATGCGTTCTTGTATGAATCTCGGATCCCGAATCTTTTTGATGTGTCAAAATCCGCATATAATAACCTGTTAAAATATTTGTCATAATTAATTAACAGTTTAAAATTGGAGTGACTTATCTCTTCATAAAACTTGGCATCGGTATAAAATGTAACTTTGTTGTGTTTTATATTTTTTTCTATTCTATAGGAGAGATTAGGTATGTTTTGAAATGAATGTCTATTAGACTCTAACGCTTTAATTAATCTTAACAATGGATATTCCCCTTCACCCCTAATTACGAAATCTATTTCTGGTATTGTTTTTAGTAACTCATCGGCAAAGTATGAAGCACTTATGCCACCAACGACAATTATGATATCCGGGGAGTTTGATTTAATGAACTTAATGCACTCTATTGTTTGTTTAGCTTGTTTTATCCAATGTATATCAAGACAGATTAATTTATATTTATTGTATTTTATAAATCTATTGAGGTCAAAGCTTTCCTCTATTTCTTTTTGTATTCCATAATGTAGTATTCTAACGTCAATGTCGTTTTTATATAAATAATCTGCTATTGAGAATAGTCCCATTGGTATTACCATTATTTCTCTTTTCCCATTGTTTATTTGCGGAATGTGTAAAAGTAGTGTTTTCATTGAATCTCTTGATTGTAGTATTTGCTGAATTCTGGCCTAAAAAATCCTAGACATGAAATATAGTGTACACAACTTATACATTTTGGGATCTTGACTTTGAGCCTTCTATATTCATTGGCGTACAATAAGGGGAAGAACTTTAGGTTATTTAAAAATCTTTCAGGAATTAAACAATATGGTAAACCTTTAATCTGTATATTTAGATCATCCCTGTATTTTTCTAATATTCGGTTTATCGTGGATGATAAAGATTTTAAATCAGGTAGTAGCGATGGATTTTGGGCTAATTTTCCAAGGGGTAGTGCAATCCTGATGTAGAAATTGTGTATGTTGGAGCTGCTAAGTATTTTGATTATCTCTTCAATGTGATTTTGATTTATAGATGTTACTCTTATATTTATATTGATGTTTTTGAAGTTTAAATAGAGAAGGTTTTGTATTCCACTAATGGTTTGAGTGAATGAGCCATTTACCGAAGTAATGTGATCATGTGTCTTAGAATCCATTGAGTTTATAGAGATTGAGATCTGATTTATACCTAATCTCAAGATCTCTCTAGTAAACTCTCTGTAAGCCAACATCCTACCGTTAGTAGTAAGGACTATATTCTGAAAACCAAGCCTTTTTGCCTCTTTCAGTGCAAAGAAGAGGTTTTCATTATTGATTGTAGGTTCTCCTCCAATTATTATTAGATTCTTTTGGCCGTTTTTATTTGCTGTTTGAATCTGGCATTTTATTTTTCTTTTACTAATGCTTTTTTTATTTAATCTATCAGATATTTCGCAATGTAGACAGTTATTGTTACATGAATTGTTGGTAATAATGTAGGAGGTAGTTTCGTAGAACTTAAATTTATTAATAAAATGCTTTTTAATTGTTAGTACGTCCCTTTCAGAAAACTCTGTTGTCCTTATAATTGGGTGTGTTTCAAGAATATGTGTTGGTGTTTTATCTGGGTCTTTAGCGAAGTAATTGTTTGTTTTACAGAGATTGTAGAGACTGGTATTTCTAAAAGGTATGGCATGTTGAAGCAATGGCCAAGCCTTGTATTTTTCGAATAGCATCTCTGCGAACTCCAGAGTTTTATTCATCTTTTCTATATTTTCGCCTGGCATACCTATTATATAATGGATTTGGGACGGAAATTTTAGTTCATTTGTCCATTTAGCGACGTTTATGACAGCTTGAAGTTTTAAGTTTTTTGTAATTACATTGTTCAAGAGTTCAGGATCCCCAGACTCTGCGGATATGGTAAGCTTTTTGTTCCCAGCAGCCTTTATTTTTTTTATATGAACTCTTTTGAGCTTATCGGCTCTGAAACCATTTACAGCATCCCATGAAATATTGTTGTTTGATAGAAATGTAACAAGCTCATCAAACCTCTTGCTCTCAGCATTAATATTGTTATCAAGAAATAAGAATCTATCTACTTTGTACTTGTTTTTGAAATATCTAATCTCTTTTATTAGGTATTCATTGGAATAATATCTATATGGCATTTTAAGGACCTGTTGTGTGCAAAAGTTGCATGAATATAAACACCCACGACTGGTCATAAGTGGTAAAAATCTCTCCGGTGCATGATATTCGTGAATTAGGTCTAATCTGGTTGCTTCTCCTAGTATGTTGAAGTATTTATTCATTTCAAGAAGATGAAAGGCGGGGTATGGTAAAGTATTGAGATTTGTAGGATAATAGTTTATGTCATCTTTTTGAATGATCTCTCCTTTGTGTCTGTACGTGCCGTAAGGTAGATCGTATGTGCCGTATTTTTTTATATGAATGACAGTGTTCAAAAGGGTTATGTCTGTCTCGCCTTTTAGATTGACATCAATAGATTTTATGGATCTCAAAAGCAGTGCCGAATCATACGCAAAGTAGTTCATTCCACAAATGTAGCAATCAGCGGCAATCAATATAGAATCTCTATGTAATCTTTTAATGATATCACATATTTCTATTATGTAGGTCTCTTGTAACTTTGTTACATCAGAAAACATAGTTATTGGTATTATGAAGATCTCGGAGTTATTATTTTTTATTAGTTTTTCAAGATAATGGAGCTCTGCACCCAAATGAAAAAGATCATTGTCTATTGGTCTAAAGTTAATATTCTCAGTTATAAAAAAGGCATCTACAATGCAAACGCTAAGACCAGCCTTTTCAAGAAGGGCCGCATTCTGAAGCATTCCGAGGTTAGAGAAGAGAGGATAATGTGCATACGTTTTTCCTAATTTAATCGGAGGGTTTATAAAGGTTATTCTCATATTATTTGATCTTCATAAGCTTTATAATCCATTGATTACTCGTCCCCTTTTGAACGGGCTTGTGCGTGTCGAGTTTAAAGGGGTATTTATTTTGTCTTATAAATTGAATAAACTCCTCAGAACTCCAGTTCCTGTAGTGTTCAAATAGGGGTCTCGATGAATCTCTAACTAATTCTATTTTCTTGGGATCCCTTAACAACGCAAATGGTACACACTCAGCAATAATTATCATACCATAGTTTCTAACCAATCTTGAGATATTATTGAATGCCTTATGTACATCATAGAAGTGATTTAAAGATCTGAGTAGAAAAATGTAGTCAAAGTATTCATCCTCAAATGAAAATTCCTCAATAGCTGATTTTATTGTTATTGCATATGGAATCTCTTTTTTTAGTTCATTGAGGGAATTTTGTTCTATATCAATGCCGAAATATTCTATTTTTTTTTCAGACAACAATTTGTTAATTAGATCTTTATAAAATCTCATGTCTCCACAACCTACGTCAAGGACCTTCCCCTTTAACCTTTTTATCTCCTCCTTGAGCCATCTCTCCTCCCTTGCAAAGGGTAAATCATTAGAAACAGAAAAAAATGCAGCACACCTATCGATATTTGAACACGTTTCACAAAAGGTATCCAGCTTTAATTGTTTAATATCTCTACGAAAGTCATCGAGAGCAGTCTTTTTGCTTATATCAATATATAACTGCTGCCTTTCTATCTTCGTCCTCTTAATGTCATCGTCGGAAAAGCTATTAGTATCAGTATAATACAGGTACGTCCTGCCTTTAGTATTCAAAAATAAATATCTATTTGGATTGTCGAATGGATAACGTAGGTAAATTTCGCAATTTTTAGTAGGTTTATTAATATCTATTTCTTTGTCTAGTCTAATGTAGTCAAACGAATTACTTTTGACACCCTTGATAGGTTTGATGTAGTGAGTCACTTGTTGGCTATCCAAAGTGCATACTAGGCCCTTACATAAATTGTCATGAATACATTCAGTGCATATTAGTAACTTTTTGTATTTTGTATTTTTAATAATCAATGGGCAGGTGGTATCGACTTTATCTAGATATTGAAATCTATGGCTATGGATGTGTGTCTCCTTCTCATGAATACAATAAGGGATATCTTCAAAGAAAATTTTAGAATATATTTTAACCTTATCGAATAGCTTAGGGCTTATCAGTATTTTACTGAATATTCGATGATTCTCATTTGAAAGAAAACCAGAGAGGGTAAAGACTATATAAATCTGGTTATTGGTGAGAGTTTTTAGTGTATTTTCCAATCTAGATAAGTGAGTAATAGTCAGTTGATTAAGAGGAAATCGCAACTCCACATTACTATTCTTAATCCTGAGTAGATTTTTAAGACCATTAAGGCTTTGTGCAAATGCTTCCTTTACACCTGTAAATCTTGAGTATAACCCTTTATTAGTTAGAAAAGGGCTATAAATAAAAGTGTCAGAATATCTTATGACCTTCTTAACTAATTCGTCGTAAACAAATATTCTCCCATTAGTTATTATAGCTATATGTACATTCTTTTGGTAAAGAATATTTAAAATTGTAAAAATATCCTTTCTTATGAGTGCTTCTCCTCCACCCAATATAATATTTGAATTTGGTTTGATCCCTTCTATTGTGTGCAGAATCTGGTCTAATTTAGGTTCCTCTTTTGATTTTATGGTGCAGAAACTACAACGTAGATTGCATTTATTGGTTACATTTATTAGTTTACCTTCGATGGGTATGGAGAAGCTCATGTTATAATTTTTATCACATATTCATTGTATTATCAACAGGCTACAGGAATATTATACCTAGGGGGTTGGTTCCTACTTTAATGTCTTTAAATTTCTTTAATCTCTTTATGTCTATGAGAGATACTGTCCCAGAAGCTCTATTTGTTACCGCAAGAGTATCTCCTGCATCCGAGATAGCAAATTCCGAAGGACTATCTTGACATTTTATAGTTTTGATCTCCTTCTGATTTCTTACATCAACTACTGATATATAGTCACTATCAGAATTTGAGACAAAGAGATATCTTCCATCCAGAGAGCATTTGATTCCGATGTGAACGGTACCGACCTCTAAATAATTTTTTATCTTGAGATTTTCAGTATCTATACAAGCAATTCTATTTGATAAAAAGTCTGCAGTGTATAATTCCTTGTCATCTGGTGTAATTGTTAATCCAAGAGGTCCTTCACAGATATTGATGGAATGGGATACGCTAAGGTCGCTATTATTTATTATAGAAATATTGTGTGATTCTTCACAAGTAACAGCTATGAATTTTCCAGATCTTGAAGAGACCACCACACAGGGACCGTGCCCTATTTTTAAGGTCATTTCTAATCTTAAGTTGTTAATATCAATTATACTAATTGTATGAGAGTATTCATTTGCTACATATAGTCTCTTTCCATCTGGTGTAGAGGCAATTCCGGCTGTACCACTTTGGACCTTTATCCTTTTTAGGAATCTTATTTGAGGCAGTTCGAATACATAGACATCACAACTATCTCTGTTTGTTATAAAGAGATATTTTCTATTCGGGGTTGTTTCCAACATCATTGGGTATTCTCCACACTTAATGTTGTTTACAACGTTAAAATTTTTTAAGTCTATAACAGAGATACTGTCTGACCCACTATTTGCTGTTAAAAGATATCTATTTTTTTTACTTTTGTGAATCATAAGAATCTTAGATAATATCTTATTATGTTTATTCAGTCAATTGAAGAGAACTGCACTGTTGATTAAATTTGAAAGCTAGATGACGAGTAATATATTTTTACTCTATCTGGTTTTACCTCTTTAACTTAAGGTTATGTTGTGTATAGCAGCATAAGAGAGTTATTTTAGTGTCGAAAAAAAGATAGTCTAATGTTGATGTTTAATGAGGGTTAAGTGACTGAGTAAAGTTGAAGTAAATTTCACTTGTGAAAGGTAAGAATTTTTTTGAAAAGTTCTGTGTGATCCTTTATATATATTTTAAAACGAGACAAAAGGCTCTTGCTCTAAGATTTTTGTTCCTTTTTATTTTTTTGTAGTGTAAAAGTGCTTTGTTATGTACCTTTTTTACCTTAGGCTTGCCAATATACTGAAAAATAAGAGACTCACCATCTCAACAGCGGAGTCATGTACAGGTGGATTGTTGGCTAAGTACCTTACGGATGTACCAGGTTCGTCGGTTTATTTTAAAATGGGAATCGTGGCATATTCAAATGAGTCAAAGATAAAACTGTTAAAGGTGAAAAAGTCGACTCTTAGGAAGTGTGGGGCAGTCTCTGAGGATACGGCCACTGAGATGGTTATGGGGTTGAAAAAACTTGCAAATACTGACATAGCCGTTTCTATCACTGGCATTGCAGGACCTGGTGGCGGAAGTAAAAAAAGGCCAGTTGGAACAGTTTTTTTTGGATTAGTAGTAAAAGGGGAGCTTTACAGTTACAAAAAGTGGTTTAAGGGTAATAGGAATGATATAAGAGAGAAGAGTGTTAGATTTATTGTGAGTGAGATTATCAGAAAGATTGGAGGATAGTCTTATGGTGTTTCGAAGAACACATAATTGTGGGGAATTGAGAATTTCAGATGTTAATAATAGTGTTGTTCTGAATGGGTGGATTGATTCAATACGTAATATTGGTAAAATCATATTCATAGATCTAAGAGACCGATATGGCATTACTCAGATCGTCGTGGAGAAGGAAGAACTTGTTAGAAAGGCTAAAGAACTTAGGAATGAATCCGTTGTGTCTATAAAAGGTCTTGTGAGAAAAAGAGAGGGGAATCCAAACAAGAGGATTTTAACAGGGGAGATCGAGGTTGTTGCAGATGAGATAAATATATACTCTATTGCAGAACCTACCCCATTTGTCATTCAAAACGATGTTAGGGCTACAGAAGAACTCAGATTAAAGTACAGATATTTGGACATAAGGAGAGAGAGTATTAGAGACAAACTCATGCTTAGACACAAGGCCGCTTTTGAGACAAGAAGATTTCTTAATGAGAATAATTTTGTAGAAGTAGAGACTCCATTTTTGACAAAGAGTACCCCAGAGGGGGCACGAGATTTTTTAGTCCCTTCAAGGCTTAATAAAGGTAAGGTCTATGCACTCCCGCAGTCTCCCCAGTTGTTTAAACAGCTCCTCATGGTCTCAGGTATGGATAAATACTTTCAGATAGTGAGATGCTTTAGAGATGAGGACCTCAGACTTGATAGACAACCAGAATTTACCCAGATTGACATTGAGATGAGTTTTGTAAATCAGGATGATGTGATGGAATTGACAGAGGATCTCCTGAGACACATTTTTAGGAGTTGTGTAAATTATGAGATAAAAGAATTTGTCAGGATTTCTTATAAGGAGGCCATAGATAAGTATGGGAGTGATAAACCTGATTTGAGATTTGGTTTAAAAATGTGTGATATAACAGAGATTATCAGGAAGATGACAGGGAAGATTAAGATGTTTGACGAGGCAATAAGAGAGGGGGGAATTATCAAAATATTGCCGATAGGATCAAACATGAACTTGACAAGGGCAGAGATTGAGAGACTTGAAAATGAGATTAAGTCTCTGGGGGCGAAAGGGCTTGCACGTTTTAGAGTTGATTCAGAAGTAGATTGGACACTAGCTAGCTGGACAAAAGAGATTCCGGAAGAGGTTAAAAAAGAGATTATTTCAAAAGCAAATATTGAAAAGGGTTCTGTTGTGTTCGTTCAATTTGGGGATAGTAAATTAGTTAATAATGTCTTGTCTTTTGTCAGAAACGCAATTGCAGAAAAATTTGGACTTAAAAAGAGGGATGAGTACAAATTTGTGTGGATTTATGATTTCCCAATGTTTGAATTCTCAGAGGAGGATAAAAGGCTTGTGGCCTGTCACCATCCATTTACTTCACCCAAAGAAGAAGATATCGGCTTTCTTGAAAGCGAACCGCTTAATGTCAGGGCGAATGCGTATGATATAACACTCAATGGGTTTGAGATCGGGGGTGGTTCAATTCGTATACATTCAGCAGAGTTGCAAAAGCGAGTATTTAAGGTGTTGGGTCTGAGTGAGACAGAGATAAATTCGAAATTTGGTTTTTTAATTGAGGCCTTTAAATACGGTGTGCCACCACATGGGGGAATTGCTCTCGGGTTTGACAGGCTTATTATGTTGATGAGTGGTGCTGAATCAATAAGGGATGTTATTGCGTTTCCTAAGACTACGTCAGGGGCATGCCTTATGACAGATGCCCCATCTGTACCTGAAGAAAAACAACTATTGGAGGCTGGAATAAGATTTATTGAGGAGGTAAAACATGAATGAATTCATAAGAAAATCTATTCTTAATGCGTTGAAAATTAATCTTGGTTACAGAGATGGTGAAAAGGTTGGGATTGTGTATCAGGAGATAAATGATAAGTTTGACGAAAAGACTAAGGAGAAGATGAGACTATCAATGGAACTCTCAAAGACTATGTTTGAGATATATAAAGCAGAAGGAATAGATGTTGAGTTACTTTCTTACGTGCCATCTGAGGCAAGGAACGGAGTAGATGCAACGGAAGATCTATATGAAAAGACGGGTTATAAAGATATACTATTTCTTACGACTACCTTTTCTCTGACCCATACTAAATACAGAAAGACACAGACTGAAAGAGGGACAAGGATTGCAAGCATGCCCGGTTTTACACTTGAGATGTTTGATAAAGATGGTCCTATGGATGTGGACTATAATGAAATTCATAATATTACCTGTGAAATAGGGGAAAAACTAAAGAACTCAAGATTCGTTAGGGTGAGGGCGTATGGGACAGATATTACAGTTGAGATTGATCCAGCTCTTGTCCATATTTCAAGCGGTATGCTCACCTCTAGGGGTAAATTTGGGAATCTTCCTGGTGCAGAGGCCTATGTAGTCCCTGTGCATGAGGGGGACTCAAATGGGTATATTACCATACCTAGAGGCTGGGGAGGAAGTGAACCTTTGCCATGTGATCTGTTATTTGAGATAAGAAAGGGAAGATTTGTAAAGGTGGTCGGTGGTGATGAGGAGTGGGTGGATGAGTATATAAAGAAGAATGTTTATCCACTTTTATTCGAGAGGGAAAATTTTAACGTCCTCGCCGAACTCGGAGTAGGCACAAACAAAAATATTACAGAAAAATATATAAAAGAAAAAGGCTGGAGTACACTCATTGCAGAGAAGATATGGAATACAGCCCACTTTGCAAACGGTAATTCAAGAGGTATGGGTGGGGCAAACGATGTCCCAGTGCATATTGATTGGGTAGTTCCCAATGTAAAGATTGAATATTTGGGATAGACTTCTTAGTTGTAATTGATTAATACAAAAAAATGAGGTAATCTTTCAGGTAGGAGGGTCAGAAAAAGATATGAGGAAGTCAGTCCTATTGGTTTTCCTAATTTTTTCTATTATTCAAGATAGTTATTCTGGCGATTATGGAGTTGTTAGGGATGGATTCCCAAGCTGGGAAGAGAGAACTGTATTGGTCTGGACAAATAGAGCCAGGTCCGACCCCGTAGAAGACTTGAAGGGCTGCAATGTGTGTGCTGATAAGGATTGCTATAAAACCCCTTCGAAACCCCTTACTTATGATTATAATTTGAACAGAGCTGCGAGGTTTCACTGCGCCAATCTTGTCTCCTGTGGTGGGAGGTTACAACATGATTCTCCCTGTAAACTCGTGACTGATATAAGTGATAGATATCTGCCGAATGGAAGTTGTGATGGGAGTGCCTCTTGTGCCTGTGAAGGTGGCAAGTGTGGTTGTAGTTCAAATTGCACTAGCTGGTATTCGAGAGTCTCGATGTTTGGTACATCTCCATCAGGTGAAAATGCAGCATATGGTTATTCCGACCCTGTTAGGATATTTTATCTCTGGTTTTGGGAGCCTGACTCAAACCCAGAGTGTGGATTTAGAAATACAAATGGTCATAGAGTGAATATACTTAACAACTCGCACTCATCAATAGGTGTAGGTAATTACCAATATTACTGGACACAAGACTTTGCTTCTTCGTCAAAATACAAAAGGAGACTTTACTCAGGAACACATTATCCGAAAACTGGAACTAATATTGAATTTAGAGCAAATTGGGCTGATTTAGAAGGACCTTCTCAAGCTACAGTTGTAATTGATGGAATTTTATTTGATATGGAGATTGAAAGAGGTTCTCCCACTAATGGGACATTTATTTATAAAGCTGTTTTGCCAGGGGGTTGCCACAAATATTACTTTTTGTTTAAGTCTTCGACCGGAGAGATTGAGACGTTTCCAGATGAAGGGGCATATGGACTAAATTGTAGTGATGATTTTTTCCCAACTAGAGACTCTGTAGATACAGGCTATTTTGATATATGGTTTAAAGAAGATATTGATTATGGAGATACCTTTTACTCTAATGCTGAAGTATATCTACACGATGTAGAGTTCAAAAGAGATTCTTATCCAGATTATGTAAGTAAAGAAGAGAGCGGATGTAGTTGTAATTTTGTTGAATGATTCTTTAACAGATGATAGGTGAGTAGTCTCTATCTATCTGTATACCCGGGAGTCTGCTTGGATATAAAATCAAGATTATGAAGGAGTTCAAATTTTCTCTAACTCCATTGTGAAATAAATACTCCTGCTCTCTTTCCTCTGTGCTAAATCCCAAGATTTAGTATCTGTCCACTTTAGCATAACGGTGGATTGTCTACAGAAATGTCGATTGATTCATAATTGAGATTGAATACCTCTACATCTCAGTCCAAACATATTATGGTGGCATTATTAAAGTTGTTGTTGTACATGATGTATGTTGTCACGGTACTAGTGTTAAATGAGGTTGTGGGAGAGGGTATAGAGATCCATTTGAGAAAGTCCTTTACTCTCATGAAAGGTGAGAAAAGCGTTTTTAGGAGAACTCTAAATATTTATTCTCAAGATTTTAAGAGAAGTGAGTTCAGATCAGCAATTCTACCTGATAAGTGAAGAAAGCAGATGGGAGTCTTTATGATTGGATATTGAATCTTATTCTTGAGAGTAATTTATTTGGTAGGATAAAGTCTTTATTTTATCAATGAAACTACATATTTGGCAAAACGAATAGATGGGATAAAAGGGGGAGTTATACAATAAGGCAAGAGAATTGATGAATAAGGTATCGAATAAGAGTCTTTTCTATCTATCTATAGATAGGCTCTTCATTAACTTTTTGTGCCGTCGATAATGTGGATAATTGGTTATATATTGATTAGTATTTATATTTCTCGCTGTTGGTATGAAGGAGGCATGAAAGCATTGGATAGAGAATTCACATTAAGGCAAAATACTCACTTGTTACTAAAAGTTGTCATGTATTCAATGAAGTAGAATTTTTATGTTTACTAATCAATGTTGTTTTTGGTATTATATTATATTGTGTTTGAGGAGTGTAAGCCTTGATAAGAGTTAATGACATACTTGATGCCGTAAGCGAATATAACCCTGATGCGGACCTGGATATTATAAAGAAGGCGTATATTTATGCCTATAATAGGCACGCTGGTATTGAGAGGAAGGACGGTGAGCCTTATATTACTCATCCATTAGAAGTTGCAGGGATTCTAACAAAATTGAAGATGGATGTGGCATCCATTGCAGCTGCATTTCTTCACGATGTCATTGAAGATACAGAGACTGCCAAGGATGAGATTATAAAGCTCTTTGGACAGGAGATAGCCGATCTAGTAGATGGTGTAACTAAGATATCCGCGATTCAATTCTCGAGCAAAGAGGTACAGGCATCAGAAAACTTTCGTAAAATGTTAATAGCCATGTCTAATGATATAAGGGTGATACTGATCAAGCTTGCCGACAGACTTCATAATATGCGTACACTGGATTCAATGGCTCCA
Organism: Deltaproteobacteria bacterium; assembly: GCA_026416535.1. Lineage (GTDB taxonomy): Bacteria > Myxococcota > SpSt-1050 > SpSt-1050 > SpSt-1050 > SpSt-1050. The sequence continues at coordinate 14,272 of JAOAFA010000001.1, read as the reverse complement.
GAGAAGAGAATAAAGATAGCCCAAGAGACAATGGATATATACGCACCTATAGCAAATCGGCTCGGTATAAGTTGGATAAAGACAGAACTTGAAGATCTCTCTTTTAAGTACCTTTACCCCAAGGAATATCAGATGTTAATGGATAGCCTTTCATCGCGGCAGGCTGAAAGGCATAAGTATATCGAGGAGGTTAAGAATATCCTAAAGGAAAAAATATCAGCACAGAATATTACATGTGAGGTACATGGCAGGGTAAAACACCTGTATTCCATATATAGAAAGATGAAAATGCAAAATGTAGATTTAAATCAGATATATGACATACTCGCCTTTAGGGTTCTAGTTAACACAGTTCAAGAGTGCTATGAAGTATTGGGTGTGATACATGCAAATTGGAAACCGATTCCTGGTCGGTTTAAGGATTTTATTGCCCTCCCAAAGGTTAATGGGTATAAGTCTCTACATACAACGGTACTCGGACCAAAAGGTGAGCGAATAGAGATACAAATAAGAACTTATGAGATGCATAGAATCGCAGAATTTGGGATTGCTGCTCACTGGAGGTACAAAGAGGGTAAACTTGTTCAAGACAAGGAGATAGGGAAGTTTGATTGGCTTAGACAGTTAATGGAGATTCAAAAGGACGAAAAGGACCCAGATAATTTCCTCGAGCAGGTAAAACAGGCGATGTTTCAGGACGAGGTATTTGTCTTTACTCCCAACGGCGATGTAAAGGAATTGCCAGCCGGTTCAACCCCTGTTGACTTTGCCTACTCTATACATACTGATATTGGACATAGATGTGCAGGTGCCAAGGTGAATAACCAGATAGTACCACTAAGATATCAGTTGAGGAATGGAGATGTTGTTGAGATAATAACATCAAATGAACCCAAAGTTAGTAGAGACTGGCTGACATTTGTCAAATCTTCGAGAGCTATATCAAAGATAAATGCATTTTTAAGGCAAGAACAAAAAGAGCGTTTTAAGCAAATCGGTCGTCAAGTCCTTGAAAAGGAACTGAGAAAACACAACATGTCCATAGGTAAGTTTTTAAAATCTCAAGATATGGAGAAGGTCTTAAAAGAAAATAAGTTATCGGATGAAAACGAGCTTTATTATGTGATTGGTTCAGGTAAGTATACTGCTGCTGAGCTACTAAAGGTAGTAATAAAGGATGTATCTCAAATTGAAGAGGAAAAAGACCAGCAGATAGAAGAAGAAAAGGGCATATCGAAGATAATTAAGAAAGTAATCGGCGGTTCTAGCACAGCTATTGTAATAGATGGAATAAATGATGTGGTTGCACATCTGGCTAAGTGTTGCAATCCGATACCTGGAGACAAAATAGTTGGATACATAACACGTAAAAAGGGTATTGTGGTTCATCTCAAAGGATGTCCAAAGGCCTCTCTCTTTGATAAAAGTAGACAGGTAGATGTTACATGGGGGAATAAAGACTCGCATACGTATACAGTTGGCCTTAGAATATTAACGGATGATAGGCCGGGGATTCTAGCCTCCATCAGTAGATCCCTATCTGAACTCGAGATTAATATTGCTGAGGCCAATTGCAAGACATTTGATAATGGGAAGGCAATTTGCCTATTTAAGATAGGTGTGAAAAACAAGTCACAGCTCGATACAGCTATAAAAGAGCTTTCGACTATTTCAGGTGTCAACAGCGTAGAGAGAAATAATAGACAGGAGGATATATGAAGAAGACGATTTCAACAGATAATGCGCCAAAGGCGATAGGTCCTTATTCCCAAGCAGTTCTTGTTGGAGATATCCTGTTTGCATCGGGTCAAATACCGATAGATCCCAAAACTGGAAGTATAGTTATGGGTGATATAAAGAAACAAACAGAACAGGTTTTAGAGAATTTGAGGTCTGTACTTATCGCTGCGGGCTTCGATATGAGGAATGTGGTAAAGACAACTATCTTTTTGAAGGACCTAAATATGTTTTCAGACGTAAATGAGGTCTACAAGAGGTTTTTCGAAGAGGATAGTTATCCAGCCAGATCAACGGTAGAAGTAGCGAGATTGCCCAAGGATGTGCTTATTGAGATAGAAGCAATTGCTATCAGATGAATATCCTCCTTGTTCTTGTAATTCTAGCTGTTTTGGCATTTCTATTTTCAAAGAGTATCTCCAGATTTTTTTACAACAGGATGGAGAAGAAGGATCCCTCTCCGTTTTCGTCCTCTAATTTTCAAATTGCACAAAAATTTGAACTGAGAAAAGAATATGATAAAGCAATTTTAGCATATACGCACCTAATAGATGAATTCCCCGATTTTGAAGCCGCATATCTATCAATTGCTGAAATCTATAAAAAGAAAAAAGAATATGACAAGGCCATATCCTGGCTCGAAAGACTTTATGAAAAGAATAAGAATTCAGATGTGATTTACATGATATGTGAGATGTATATGGCTGAGGGTAATGATGTTAAGACTGAAGAGTTTTTTAATAAGCACTGCAAAGAATTGGATGAGTTTAGACCAATAATAGATGCATATCTGAAGGTGAAAAGGCACAATGACAAAGAGGCTTACACACATCTCAAGATCTTGGCTTGTTCTGAAGGTGTGAAGGATTATATAAGATTTAAGGCTAAAAGGGCACTTAGTTATCTATGAACTACGATATGCCCCTTTATAGGCCGCCATCAGAGGCCTATTCAATGATTTTTCAGGTGACATTAGGGTGCTCCCATAACAAGTGTAAATTTTGCTACATGTATAAGACGAAGAGGTTTAGAGTGAAGAGTATTCAGACTATTGAAAGAGAAATAGAATTTATAGCCAAGAAAGGCTATGTGTTTGACAAGGTCTTTCTTGCAGATGGTGATGCCCTGGTAATCAAAACCGAGACAATGCTTGAGATTTTGAGATTAATAAAGGAAAAGCTGCCATTCGTTAAAAGAGTTAGTGCCTATGCTAATCCGTCTAATATTCTAACAAAAAGCGAAGATGAACTGAGGGAGATTAGTAAGGCTGGGCTTAAGATGCTCTACATTGGTATTGAATCTGGTGATGATGAGATATTAAAATTAGTAGACAAAGGGGCTGACTCTTCTGAGATCATTGAGAGCATTAAAAAGGCTAGGCGCACAGGATTTCTTACATCTACTACAGTAGTGCTTGGACTTGGAGGTAGAGAGCGGTCAACCCAGCATGCTGTAAACACAGCAAAACTTATAAATGAATCTCCCCCTGATTACCTTTCACTTTTGACACTGATGTTGGGACCTCTTGAGGATGAATATAGAGAAAAGTTAGGTGTGAAATGGACTCCTCTGGATCCGATTGAAACACTCGTTGAGATAAGGGAAATAATAAGGGGAATCGATAGAAGTGGGATAATCTTTAGAACAAATCACGCCTCAAATTACCTTCCACTTAAAGGAACTATTGCAGAAGATAAACACAAATTGATAAAAATTTTAAATGATGCTATAGAAAATCCTGAAAAATTTCCTCTTACCCCAGAATTTTTAAGAGGACTTTAGATTGGAGGTATGTATGAGGATCCTTCTTATTTCAAGAGGTGATGTCTTTCCACCTTTTCATGGTGCAGCATCAAGAATTGTAAATACAGCAAAATATCTTAGTAAAGAGTCTTGTGAGGTTTTCTTTTTACCATCCCAGAGTGATAAGTATTATGTATTTAGGAAAGGTGAGATTGAAGAGATACAGTTTAGCCCGTTTTTGAGAGATATTAAGTCGAATATTGGTAAAATAGATTCAATTCTTGAGAGGATGGAGATACCTAAAGAGGACCACATTCTTTATAGACCTCTTCTTGCGAGAGATATAATTTTAAGGGCCATGGCCTTATCGTTTAATAATGATTTTGATATTATCCAAGCGGAGTTCCCGGCGTTTGCTATTCCGGCCTTTTTGGCAAAAAAGGTTAGAATAAGGCGGAAGATAAAGCAGGTTCTTGTAGAACACAATGTGGAATTTGAGAGAATAGGAATCTCCTCGCCATCAATAAACAAAAAAGGGATCAAAAATTTGAAGAGAATTGAAAAGCTCGCCTGCAGGTTGTCAGATATGATAGTTACTGTATCAGATAATGACAGGGAAAAGCTTTTGGGGATAGGTATCTCAGGGACGAAGGTTACTGTAATTCCACATGGAGTCGACCTTGAGAATTACGTGAATTTGCAGGGGAATGAGATCCGGGAAAAATTGGGCATATCATCAGATGCTATAGTTCTATTCTATCATGGGGTATATGACTATAAACCGAATAGAGATGCTTTGTTTAGGATAGTGAATAATATCTTTATGTCCTTAAAACAAAAAGGGATAAATGTCGTGGTTCTGGCGGTGGGTCAAGATCCACCCACAGAACTGAAGCGAGAAGGGGTGTTTCTTACAGGCGGCGTTGAGAATCTGCCAGATTTCATTGATGCATCGGATCTCTGCCTTGTCCCTCTCACGGGAGGAGGTGGAACACGGCTTAAGATCCTTGAATACTTTGCAGCAAAAAAGCCTGTTATCTCCACTTTAAAAGGGGTAGAAGGTATCAATGCTAAGGACGGAGTGCAATATATTAGGGCTGAAAGAGATGAGGACTTTGTGAGATATATTGAACAATATCATGTCTCAAAAGAGAAGTTTTTACAAATTGGTGAAAACGGATTTAAATTTGTCCAACAATATGATTGGTCAAACATAGCACGTCTCTATATAAAATTGTATCAAAACCTTATCTCATGAAGGGCATTACGGATACTCATTGTCATCTAAATGATGCATCTCTCTTGGGTAAGATAGGTAGTATCATTGAGCGGTCTTTAAATGCTGGAGTTCACAATTTCATAGTCCCAGCTTATGATATAGAATCACTCGAGGTTACATATAAAATCGCTAATAAGTATAAAAATGTCTATCCAGCCTATGGCATCCATCCTTGGTATATCAATGAGAGTTTTGACTTAAACAATTTACGAGACTATTTGGCAGATCCAAGGACCATCGCGGTTGGGGAGATAGGATTAGATTACGCCGATGATGTGAAGATCCCTAGGGATTTACAAATGAAAGTATTTATATCTCAAGTTGAATTGGCAATTGAGTATAACCTCCCCGTATTGATTCATTGTAGGAGGGCACACCTTGATATGATAAATGCGCTACGCCCTTATGGTGATAGAATAAAGGGCGTTATGCATTCCTACAGTGGTAGCAAAGAAATGATAAACGATTTTCTGGCACTAAATCTGTATCTCTCCTTCTCTGGAGCTGTTACCAGAACTCACGCTAAGAAGTATCATAGGAGTGCACTGTTTGTCCCGTTAGATAGGATTCTATTTGAGACAGATGCACCTTCCATCTCTACTCAGACTGTAGCCGCAAAGGACGTTGAGCCACACCATATCTGGGAGATCATTGATTTTGTGGCCGGATTAAGAAAGATGGATAAAGAGATCCTTGTTAGAGCTAGTATGGAAAATGTAGATAGGCTCTTTGACGGTAGGATTGAAAGTGGATAGATTTAGTAGGGTAGAGCTAATATTTGGAGTTGATAAGTTCAGGAAGATAAGGGAATCCTCTATTGCGATTTTTGGATTAGGAGCGGTTGGATATATGGCAGCAGAGGCGCTGATAAGGACAGGTATAGGTAATCTGACTATTGTTGATTTTGATATATTAGAGAGCTCGGATTTCAATAGACATCTATTGGCTACTGAGGAGAATATTGGGATGAGCAAGGTCGAGGTAGCAAAAAGGAGGTTAATGTCAATAAACAATAATGCGGTTATAGAGGCGAAAGAGATCTTTTTTCACATGGATACAGCTGATCAACTATTTCAAAGAAAATACGACTTTTTAATTGATGCAATTGATTCACTTCATCCCAAGGTAGAATTGATAAAATATTGCCTTAAAATAAAACAGCCATTTATATCTGTTATGGGAGCTGCTCGAAGATTAGATCCCTCATTGATAAAAATCTCTACTATTAACAAAGGTCAAAAATGTCGTCTCCTAAAACATGTAAGGAGGCTATTGAGAAAAGAGTGTGTATATGATGATTTCCCCATTGTTTATTCCGAAGAAAATGCAAAAGGGGATATTATAAAGGCCTCTACTATGTATTACGTTCGTGGTCGTATCCGTGATATAATACCGTCATGTATGATAGTTACGTCCACGTTTGGTCTATTTGCTGCTTATGCAGCAGTCAAGTTCCTGGTAGAAAAAGTATAAACGTTTAGAACATAAGCTCGCGAGAGATGATATTATTTAAGATAAAACCTTTTAAGGTAGGGGCGATTGAACCTTTCGAGATTTTTATAAGTCCATCTCTCTGAAGTTTTAGGGCCCTATTCATCAATAACTCTATCCTCTCTTTACCTATGAGGTTTTTAATTTTTTTAATAGACAATCCATGGGCAGTTCTTAGACTGAGCATGATATACTCATTTGCATCTGTGAGACTATCTATCTCCTCATATTCTTCAAAAGATGGCTTACCTGACCTTATGCTTTTTATGTACTCCTGAATATTGGACACGTTTTTGTATCTTATGATTTTGCCTCTATAATTTATGTAGTGTCCTGCTGCAGATGCCCCAAGACCTATATAATATCCGTTCTCCCAGTAGTTAATATTATGCCGTGACTCAAATTGCTTTTTGGCATAATTAGATATTTCATAGTGTAAAAATCCCCTCTCTGACAAGAATCTATGGATGTCCACATATTCTCTAACAACTTCGTCTTCCCCTATGTTGGCTATTGAAGGATGTATCTCTCTCTTCCTCTCCTTATTTAGTGTAATGATGTAGGTAGATATGTGTTTGATATCGAATTGAGATAAGATCGCCTCTATGTCCTTTATGATTGTCGTACTACCCTTGACAACCCCTAATAAAAAGTCGACCCCAACATTTGTGAAGTTGGAGCCTATTATCTTATCTATGGATTTAATTGCAGTTGTTTTATTATGAATTCTGTTGAGTCTCTTCAAAACAGTATTGTTTAGGCTTTGAATACCGAGACTTACCCTGTTTACACCAAAGTCATAAATCAACTTTAGTTTATTGATGTCAACAGACTCAGGGTTCATCTCAAAAGTAAATTCGTAACTCCTCTCAAATTCAATCTGTGCCTTAATAAATTCAAGGAGATAGCGTATCTGAGTAGTAGAAAGCAGAGATGGAGTTCCTCCACCTATATAGATGGTGTCAACTAAAGGACTGAGATATTCCTTGTAATGTAATAATTCTAGTTTTAAAGCGTATAGATATTCGTCTATGAATCTAAAGTTTTCGTTGATCTTTTCCGAATAGAAGTCGCAATATACACATTTTTCCTTGCAAAACGGTATGTGAATATAAATGGATTTTATCTCTTTCACTCTGTCTGATCTCTCAAAGATTCATCAAATGAATATCCGAGTAACTCAGCCCTTAGTACAGGTACTGGTTGTGAAGCGAGTAAGTATTGCTCTATTATTATTGGTCCCACATCTTCAGCATAATATGTCCTAAGTAGAAGATTCTGACCCTTAACTATTTCTTCTGTAATTAAACAATTTTTATATTCTTTGCCTCTTACTTCTTTTGACGGGATGATGTCCGCTATAGTTATTTTTCCTTCTATATCGTCCGTCTTGAATTCCCAGTAAGATCCTTTCTTTATAGGTTGTTTTAGTATATAGTAGTTTGCTGCCTTCTTCATTATCCCATCATCTTTTATTACATAATAGAAAATACTCCCATTTGAATTTATTTTTACTTCATTGTTGTTTATATCCTCAATAGTTGTCTTTAAAACTGATGTGGTGTTATCTTGAAGAGATGTTAGAAGATAACTCCAAGAGTACCCCTTTTTGATAGGGAAATATCTCATAATTTCATCAGATTGTCTGTTGATGGTGGGTATACTCTTATGGCAGCCATAATAAATAGATAGTAAAGAAATAAGGATTAGAACTCTTTTCATTATTATTTCCCCATAGTAAGAAGATTGATCTCTCCAGTGTTTTTAAGTAATTTTATATAATTAATGGCACAGTCGTTTCTCTCTTTTTCCAAAAGAATTTCAGCAGTAGTTACTGCTATCTCAGAGTCTATTAGGTCTGATTGGGGAATAATACCTACGTTATAACTTTTTAATGATAGCTCGTAGGACATTTTTGCGAGTTCGAGTTGTTTTTCAAGCGAAGTGACACTCTTTTTGCACATGCTAATTTCTTCAAGGCTTTGCTTTATCTGAGACTTTATTGACTCAACTAATTGTTGCATAAGGAGGGTATTTTCTCTTAATTTTGAATTCTTCTCTTTTAATTCTATATACCTAAGTCCGCCATCATAGAGATTTAAATTTGCCGAAAGCATGATAAACCACTGTGTCTCGTCCTCTAAAAAACTGGTCATGTCAGAATATCTGTAAGTGGCATTTAGATTGAGTGTTGGAAGAAACTTTGATTTAGTTATGTTTATTTCTCTTTCAATCATTTTATGATTTTCCTTTAAAATAAGGAGGTCTATTCTATTTCTTAGTGCCTTTTGATATAATGCATCTACATCTTCCTTGATATCATAATCCAAGATAACATTCTCTTCTATATCAAAATCGTTGTTTGTGTTCAGTAGAAGTGAGAGACTCTCCAGAGCGATATTGTATGCCTTTCTCGCTTTTTCGAGATCATTGTTGGCTCTCTCAAGATCGAGATTTGCCTTTATTAATGATAGTTCATTTGCCTCACCGTTTTTAAGTTTGGTTTCAACTATTTTGAGGTGAGACCTTGAAAGTTCTATGGAATTTTTTATGATTCTCATACTTTTCTTTATTCCTATTGCATTTAGGTAGGAGAGCGCAATATTGTAAATGAGCTCAGATTTTTGACTCTCCTTGTTTAGTTCACTAATCCTAATGGAATCCTTGGAATTTTTATATGTGAGATGTGCTGGAATATTGACTATCGGCATATTAAGATTTACGAGAGCCCCAAACGAATTTTCTTTTTGAATTATATATGTGTTGTACTTTGAAAATTTTATGTAAGGGTATTCGTTTGTAATCTCAAGGGAACTTAGATCCGGAAGTCTTATCTCCGCATCTTTTTCATATCTTGTATATGTTCCTTGAGCGGTTATTTGTGGAAGTAAAGAGGCAAGGGCTTTTTTTTGGAGTAGTTGCGATTGTCTAATCTTTTCGTTTTGAATCTCAAGAGAGTATGAGTTATTAAGTCCAAGCATAATTGCTTCGTGAAATGTTATTATCCTTATGTGGGTCGGGTTGTCCTGAGAGATTGCTAATCCTGTTGTGACCGTTAAAAGTAAAAAGGTTGTAATGAATTTTAACAGAGTGTTCATAGAGTTTATATACCATTTGAGGAGTTGTTTAACAAGGGTTATCTTTGGGCGTTTTGCGGTGTAAAAAAATATAATTCAGAAGATATCCCCATTTTTTTGGCCATCTTTTTGTTTTCTTGGCGATATATTTTTTGCCTGATTTATCCCCGAACATTAAATTTCACACATACCTCTACTCTTAATTCATTTTACTTGCCTTAAAGTATTCTTTTGGATGATAGGTGTCTTTGGGTTGATGTCTATAAGAGCGAATATCCTTTTTGCAACTAAGTAGAAAGGGTTAATTAATTTGCACATTGGTTCATTCCACACTGGGAAGGGTAATGTGTTGGTATTTTGTCTTTGAGGATGAATATGCTGGCATATGAATGAGGAGAATGAGTGAAAGAGAAGAAGAGTGTATTATTCCCAAAAGGTGGGGGATTTTTTAGAGGCACCTACAAGATGCTTTATTTTACTTATATTTCAACACATTTTTACCTCGACACGTTGCAAAAAGTGCAACTCGTTTAGGGTAAAAACCTTATTTGGTTGATTTTAATTTGTATGTTTTGTATAATGATTTTATGTAACGGAGGTTTAGGTATGGAACAATGCAAGTTGGTTTTTATACCTTTATTAGCTGTAGTGTTTTTTGTTGGATGTGGGGATTCTGCTACTTCTAATGGAAATGGGCCCTATGATGATGTAGGACTTGGAAGAGATATAAAGCTTTCGGATATAGAAATAAAGAGAGATGCGGGCATGGATGTCCCAGATGTCTCAAAAGATGCCGCAAGGGATATCGATAGGAGGGACGTAGATAAAGATGGGGAACCAGTCGAGGATATAGAGGCTGATGTTGATATACCTGATGTCGATTTCGTAGATGGCGGCACAGACGTATCAAGAGATGCTGTCATTAATCAGTTGTATGTTGAGATATATCCTGAGAGTGTAACTCTTCAGGCGAATGTGGGTAAGCAGAAATTTGAGGCTTACGTATATAATTCCAAGGTTACTACTGATGTTACTTTTGAAATAGTTGGTGACCCTGGGGACGGGAGTTTAGGTACAATTGATGATACAGGGCTCTACAAGGCGCCACCTGAACAGCCTGCTAATAACCCAAATGTTACTGTGAGGGTTAGATGTGTCGAGGACAGTTCAGTGTATGCTGATGCCTCAGTATTTATTCTACCAGCTGTTAAAGTTACGGTGTCTCCTAAGACTGCAGTTGTTCATAATAATATGACCCAGCAATTTACAGCTCTTGTTGAGAATACAAATAACACGACTGTTTTGTGGGAGGTGATTGGTGGCCCTCAAAACGGTACCATTGACAATACAGGGCTATACACTGCGCCTCCGGATGTCCCGAATCCCGAAGAGGTACAGATAAAAGCCACGAGTGTTGTAGATCCCTCGAAATATGATACGGCAATTGTTACAGTGGCACTGCCAATAGAGGTAAATATTATGCCGTCATCCGCTATTGTAAATGTGGGGAGGACGAAACAATTTGTAGCCCTTGTAAAGAATGCTCACATTACTAATGAGGTTATATGGTCAATAGAAAATGACCCTGGAGATGGCTCACTAGGGACTATCTCCAACAATGGTCTGTATACGGCTCCTCAGAGTGTACCTAATCCAGCACAGATAGTAATCAGGGCAACCAGCAAGGAGGATACGTCTGCGTTTGGAATAGCACCAGTTCTTATAGTTCCACCTGTAAAGGTGACTGTATCCCCTAAGAATCAGACAGTGAATGCGGGGACATCTTTTAAGTTTAGTGTTACTGTGGAAAATGCTGATGAGGATCCGTCAGTGAAATGGGAGGTTCTGGGTGGCAACCAAAATGGAACCATTGAGCAGGATGGATATTATACAGCGCCTGATAGTGTTCCAAACCCGCCAGATGTCACTATTAAGGCGACTTCTAATTTTGATCCCTCAGCTTACGATACTGCTACTGTAACTGTGGCAAAGCCGATTGAAGTTGAAGTCTCGCCCAATTTTGTCTACGTGAATGTAACAAAGACTCAGCAATTTACAGCTACGGTGAAGAACACGAGTAATCAGGAGGTTACATGGTCGGTCTACGGAGGCGCCTCAAATGGCACAATAACACAGACAGGTCTTTATACGGCACCTGCTAATGTACCAAACCCGAACATAGTCTCAATAATTGCAACCTCAAAGGCTGATCCAACAAAATCTGGAGGGGCACAGGTTGTGATTGCACCGCCTATTCAGGTCTCTATAACACCTGCAGAAGCTAAGCTTGCTCTTAGAGAATCAAAGTTGTTTACTGCCAGTGTGTACAATACCAATAACACAAATGTTACATACTCCGTCGTGGAGGGTGCAGCTTATGGATCTGTCAATGCATCTGGTAATTATACAGCTCCAAATAGAATCTTTGATAAAGTAGTGGTAACGGTGAGAGCCACTTCACAGGCAGATAATACGAAATTCGCTGATGCAAAGGTATACTTATTCCCCATAGTCTCTACATTTGCAGGTTCAAGTTGGGGAGATGGTTCTACCATTGGTCAACCTGCACAATTTAAGTCGCCCTCCGGAGTTTTTGTGATAGACAATGCTTTGAATGTCTATGTAGCTGATACAGGGAGCAGTAGAATAAAAAGGTTGGATTCAACAGGGAGGAATACCTTAGTCATAGGGAGTGGGGCCTATGGATATGCCGAAGGGGCTACAACATCGGCTCAACTTGCAGCACCTACAGGATTATTCTGGGATGGAACATATCTCTATTTCGCAGATACGGGCAATAACCGAATAAGGAGGGCAGATGCATCAGGTACAACATCACTTGTAGCAGGGACAGGTGCAATAGGTAGTGCTGATAATACTACAGGTTCATCGGCTACATTCTTCCAGCCTATGGGAATTGTTAAAGTTGGGAACTATTTGTATGTTGCAGATGCAGGGAATCACAGGATTAGAAGAATTCACCTAACTGGCAATTTCCCCGTCACAACATTTGCAGGCTCTACACAGGGAGATACAGATGGAACAGGTACGAATGCAAGATTCAACAGACCAACAGCTATAACAGCTGATTCATCAGGGACTTATCTGTATGTGTGCGATACCAATAATAATAAGATAAAGCGAATTCAGATTTCAAATGCAAGTGTTACAAGCTTTGCGGGGACAGGTACAGCGGGGTACAAAGACGGTGCAGCAACAACGGTAGCACAGTTTAATTCTCCCTCAGGGATTACATACTTCAAGAGTGGTAATACTGAACTATTGTATGTATCCGATACGCAAAACTACAATATTCGGGTGATTACAGGTGGTCAGGTTTATACATTTGCGGGGACAAACACCTACGGATTTGCTGATGGACAAGGGTATCTAACAAAATTCAACACACCTATGCATCTCTTTGTATCACCTGACGGAAAGAATATCCTTGTAGCAGATTCGCAGAACCACAGGATTCGTCTCCTTGATTTAGAGCAATAAGAAGGAGGTTTTATCATGAAAGCCTTTAAGATATTTCTAATTATTTCTACGGCAGTGGGAATATCCCTATTTAGTCAGATGGTATATTCGCAGGAGTGCAGTAATCCCAACATACTAATTGTCCTAGACCGATCTGGGTCAATGAACGACAATAATAAGTGGAATCAGGCAAAAAATGCCATTCAGTACCTTATGAATACCTATGGTTCGCAGGCTAGATGGGGTCTCTCTCTATTTCCTTGGAGCACAAGTTGTGGGGCTGGAATAATCAACGTGCCTTGTGGAGATAATACAGCAAACACCATTATGAACACCTTAAACAGCACAAGCCCGGGTGGTAGCACCCCCATAGGAAGAACCCTTGTGGCGGTAAACAATTATAATGGGATACACGACCCGACGAGGCTTAACTTTGTGATACTTATAACCGATGGGATGCCAAATTGTGATACAGGGGACCCCGGATATTCTATTGCGGCGGCTGGAGCCTTATATGCGTCTGGTGTGAAGGTCTTTGTAATCGGATTTGGAAGTGGAATAGACGCGGGTGTACTTAACAACATGGCTAATGCAGGTGGCACAGGGAGTTATTATCAGGCAGATAATCAACAGCAGTTGCAGGCGGCTCTCGATATAATTGTTACCCTTGCGACCAAGAGGGTCTGTTATAGTGATTGCGGTTCAGGTTATGAATCCTGTATAAATGGTCAGTGGAGGAACTGTACTGCTCCTACATCCTGTTGTGTGGATACAAATGATACCTGCAACACAGGACTTCAAGGGATATGTGGAGTAGGTAAAATGAGGTGTGTGAATGGTAAACTGACCTGTGTGCAGGTGAATTTCCCAAAGAATGAGGAATGCAATCTTTTAGACGATAATTGCGATGGTTATATAGATAATGGAATTGCGCCAAAGGTCTGTACAAACTCATGTGGGAATCAGGGGACACAGAGCTGTGTCTATGGCAATTGGACAAAGTGCAACGCTGCACCCTGTTGCACACCAACAAACGAACCGTGTAATACAGGAAAACCAGGTGTCTGTGCTGAGGGAAAGATGCAATGTGTTAATGATGTACTCACATGTGTTCAGATCAAACAGCCTAGTACTGAAATATGTGATGGATTTGATAATGACTGTGATTCAAAGATCGACAATGATATTCCGGACAGGGATTGTACAAACTTCTGTGGGCATCAAGGTAAACAGAGTTGTATAAACGGTGTTTGGAGTAAGTGTGATGCTAAACCTTGCTGTATAGATACGAATGCTCCGTGTAGTACTGGTGAAAAGGGAATTTGTGCGGAGGGGAGAATGAAATGTGTTAATGAGGTTCTAACATGTGTAAGAATTAATGAACCCCTGCCTTATGAGATCTGTGATAACAAGGATAATAATTGTGATGGACACGTTGATGAGGGGCTGTCTCTCATACACATCT